>JBKPOL010000079.1:0-2840 GCA_046733075.1 Pseudomonadota bacterium
GTTCGGTCGCATGTGGCCGATCGCCTGGGAGCATTACCCGCGTGGCGTGCACGACGCGTTGCTCGAGACCATCCACATCGCGTCGCTTGGAACGCTGCTCGCGCTGTTGCTCGCAACACCGGTGGGCATCCTTGCCGCGCACCGCCTCGTGCCTTCGCGACCGCTCAACTGGTTGGCGCGCCTGATCCTCGTCGCCTCGCGATCGGTGAATTCGCTCGTCTGGGCACTGATCTTCGTCGGCATCTTCGGGCCCGGCCCGCTGGCGGGAACGCTGGCCATAGCGTTCCGCTCGATCGGGTTCGTCGGGAAGCTGGTCGGCGAGGCGCTCGACGAGACGCAGCCCGGGCCCATCGAAGCGCTTCGCGCCGCCGGGTCACCCTGGCTGTCGGTGCTGTCCTTCGGTTATTGGCCACAGATCAAGCCGGCGTTCTGGTCGATTGCTCTATTCCGCTTCGATATCAACGTGCGCGAGTCTGCGGTGCTGGGTCTCGTCGGTGCGGGCGGAATCGGCATGGCGCTCGATGCAGCGCTCAATCTGTTCCAGTGGGATCGCGTCGCGCTGATTCTCGTTGCGCTTTTCGTCGTGGTTGTCGCAGCCGAGGTCGGCGTGACGCAGGTCCGAAAGCGCGTGCTTTGACGTCAGCCGAGATGCTGGATCGTTGGCGGACTGATCGCCATAAGGTCGATCATGTGAGCGTTCGCGGCCTCGAAGCGGCGCGGAATCGAACGCTCGCGACACTCCAGAATCTCGCACTGGATGTACATTTGGCGCAGTCGCCGCTCGGCGTCGAGCTGCGAGCCCGCGATGATCGAAACGTTCTCGATCCGCTGGCCCATCCGGGTGCGAATCGTGAAACCGTAGCGAATCATTGCTCTCCCTCCCTATGCGTTAGGTCCCGGGAAATCGTTTGCCGCGCCGGGGTGTCTTACTAAGCAAATCGCGTACCGTTCGTCGTTCCCCGCCGCAGGCGCGCAGACGAGTGGAAGCGACATCGCAAGTAGCAAGTGGGAGCCGCGCAATCGGGAACGTTACGCACTTTCGGCCCGGATAGTAGCGAGTGCTCACCCACAACAGACGCGCGCCCAACTCACCTTGGCGCCCAGGTCACGATGAATTGCAGCAATTGCGGTGAACCAATGCCCGACGGCGCCACGAAGTGCGCGAAATGCGGCGTGTCGAGTACGTCGGCGCACGGAGCATCCGATGGGTCAATCACGAACGCGTCGTTAGCCCATGGGAGCGCCGATGGCCGTCCCGCACCTGCCGTCCCCTACGGCACGGATGCGCACAAGGACGTTCCGCCTCCTTCACCCAACTACCGCCCCGCCCAAAGCGGTACGTCCCGTAGCGAGCGCTCACTGTCGTCCAGCGGCGGCTTCATCGCGCGAGTCAAGGGTATCCTGCTCGCGCCGCGATCTGAATGGCAGGCCATCGCACACGAGGTGACAAGCCCCGCCGACGTTTACCTCCGTTATGTTGCACCGCTTGCCGCCCTGGGAGCGCTGGCCACGATCCTCGGCGCCGCGGTCCCGGGCGCCTTCCGGCCCGCCGAGCAGACCCTCCGGCTGACTCCGCCGGCAGCAGTCGTCGGAGCCCTCGTTCATTTCGCGCTGACGTTCGGGATCGTGTTTGTCGTCGCGAAGATCGTGGACGGGCTGGCGCCCACGTTCGGTGGTCGCAAGGATCCGCTGCGTGCGTTGCAGGTCACCGCCTTCAGCTTCACGCCCGCCTGGGTCGCCGCCGTCCTTGCGATCGTGCCTGCGCTTGGTGGCATCGCGGCCGTCATCGGGCTCTATGGTCTGTACCTGCTGTATGTCGGGCTGCCGATCCTGATGCACGCGCCCGTCGACAAGTCCCTCGGCTACACGGTCGTCGTCGTCATCTGCACGTTCGCGCTGACCCTCGCGGTCGCGCTCGGAACTGGCCTGCTGCTCAACGCATTCGTTCCCTCGGACACGGGCACGGTGCGGGCTTAGCAGGCGCGCCAGGAAAGCACTCGCGGGCCGGAGCGGTGTGGCGGAGCGTAGTCGAAGGGAATCAAACCCTCCGCCGCCTCGATCTCCTCCTTGCTGAAATCGGGCAATGTTTGGCGCATTCGCGCGTGCCGCGGAGTTGTTGCCTTGACTCGTATAAATGACATGTCGCGCCCCACGGGGAGCGATGTTGCTTCGTTTAGTCGGAAAGCAGGAAGTCGACGAGTTCGCTGAACCCCGCGCCGGACTCCCGCTCGGTGATGTACGCGGGAAGCGTGGCAAGATGGTCGATGAACCGAGACAGGTTGGCGACGCCGACCGCGTTCGGAAAGTAACCGAACATCGGCGCATCGTTCGGCGAATCGCCGGCGAACACGAAGGCTGCGCGCTGACGATCGAGATCGATACGATGCACTTCGTCGAGCAGGATCCGCGTCATCGACAGCTTGTCGTACTCCCCGTACCAGCCATTGACGTGGATCGAGCTCACCTTCGCCGTCATGCCATCGGCCTCCATGAGCGCGACGATCCGTTCGACCGCCTCGCGCGAAAGCGGCGTGACGTCCTCGCAGTAATCGATGGCGAGATCGGTCTCCCGGTAGTGCTGGTCGGACGCCAAGGCTGAGCCGGGCACGGCCGCCACGATGCTGCGGCCGAGCGCTTCGATCCGACCGCGCTGCGCGTCGCGGTCCGCTTCGGACGCGACGAATCGCCGGACCAGCCTGCGCTTCGCGGTGTCGTAGCGCATGTAGAAGGCACCGTTTTCCCCTACGACGGCGTCGACCGGCCACATGCGCGCGATGTGGTCGCACCACCCCGCGGGGCGTCCCGTCACCGGGACGACGATCTTTCCCGCGGCTTTCAAC
>JBKPOL010000080.1:0-6939 GCA_046733075.1 Pseudomonadota bacterium
TCAGTGAGCGCAAGCGGGCGGAAGAGGCGGCCGAGGCGGCGCAAGCGAGAATCGAGCTGCTGCTCTCGAGCTCGCCGGCGGTCATCTATAGCTTCAAGGCCATCGGTGATCACGCTCCCACGTTCATCAGCCGCAATGTTCGCGAACTGCTCGGCTACGAACGCGAGGAGTACCTCAGCAATGCCGATTTCTGGTCGAGTCGCATCCATCCGCAAGATGCCCCGCGTATTTTCAAGGCCTACGAGCGGCTTTTCGAGGAGGACCGCCTCAGCAGCGAATACCGGTTTCGCAAGAAGGATGGCAGCTATTGCTGGGTCAGCGATGAACTGCAGGTACTTCGCGATGCTGCTGGCAATCCGGTCGAGGTGGTCGGCGCGTGGGGGGATGTCACCGCACGCAAGCAACTCGGTGAAGCGCTCGTCGCGGCGCAGGACCGTCTCGTGCATCTGTTGTCCTGCGCGCCGGCGGTCATCTACAGCTACAAGGCGGGCGGCGATTTTGCACCGACGTTCGTCAGTCAGAACATCAAGGACTGGCTCGGTTACGAGCCGGAGCAATACCTCGAAAACCCTGATTTCTGGCGGCGCTGCGTGCATCCGGACGATCTCGCCGCCGTGGAGGCCGAATCGGTTCACCTCTTCAAGAAGGGCCGGCATACGGTCGAGTACCGGTTCCTGAGAAAGGACGGCACCTACTGCTGGGTCATCGACGAACAGCACCTGATTCGCGACCGCGATGGTCAACCGGTCGAAGTCGTCGGATCGTGGAGCGACATCACCGCACCGAAGGAAGCGGAGATCGCCTTCCGGCGCAGCGAGCAGCGTCTGAGCGATGCGATCGATTCGATCCCCGAAGGGTTCTCGCTATACGACGCCAGCGATCGATTGGTGGTTTGCAACCGCGCTTATGGACTACTGCTTTACGCGGGGCGAGGCTCACCGGAGCGCGGAACCCGGTATGAGATTTTGATCCGCGACGCAGCGGAACGCGGCATTATCGACGACGCAAAAGGGCGCGTGAACGAGTGGGTGGCCGAGCAGCTGGTGCGTCACCGGGAACCCGGCGAACCGCACGTGCAGCGTTGCGCTGATGGGCGCTGGATACATGTCGTCGAGCGCAAGACGACCGAGGGTGGGACGGTCGCGATCTATACAAACATCAGCGAGATCAAGCGAGCCGAGGAGGAGATTCGTGAGGCGAAGCGCAAGGCAGAAGTCGCCAACGAGCTGGTGAGCGAAAAGAATCGGGCACTGGAGCTGTTATCGACCAAGCTATCGAAGTACCTGTCGCCGCAAGTCTATTCGTCAATTTTCGTCGGAAAGCGCAGCGTGGAGATCGCATCCAGCCGGAAGAAGCTGACGGTGTTCTTTTCCGACATCGCAGATTTCACGGCAACGACAGACGACCTGGAATCCGAGGAGCTGACTGGCCTGCTCAATCGGTATCTGACCGAAATGTCGAAGATTGCTTTGATGCACGGCGCCACGATCGACAAGTACATCGGCGACGCGATCCTTGCGTTCTTCGGCGATCCGGAAACCAAAGGCGTCAAGGACGACGCGCTCGCGTGCGTCGACATGGCAATGGCAATGCAGCGGCGGATGCGGGAATTGCAGGCCGAATGGCGCGACGCGGGACTCGAGAAGCCGTTCCGGCTACGCATCGGCATCAACACCGGCTATTGCACGGTCGGCAACTTCGGCAGCGAAGACCGGATGGATTACACGATCATCGGCAGCGAGGTCAATCTTGCCGCGCGCCTCCAGTCCCACGCGGAGCCCGGCGGAATTTTGCTGAGCCATGGAACCTATTCGCTGGTGAAGGACCATGTTCGAGCAGACGAGCGAGATCTCGTGCACGCCAAGGGATTCACCAGGCCAGTGCGCAACTACAGGGTCCTCGACCGTTTCGACGACATGATCGAGCGGGGCATGGCAATCCGCGAAGAGCAGGACGGCTTTAAAGTGGTCGTGGATCTTCACAAGCTAGGCAAGGCGGACGCCGTCAGGGCGCTCGAGAGCATCGTCTCACGTCTCAAGGAGTGAATGGCTCGTTCCGAACGGTCGAGTCGGCCGCCATCAGGGCGGAGTCGTACGTCGGTAAGGTCGCCTCCGCAGTTGTCGCGCGCCACTCACACCGGTTCGACAAGGCTTTGCAGCGCATGCGCCGGGGCGCACGCATCACTTCAAGGCCTGGCCCGGTTCAATGCTCGAATCGCCACGGAGGATGCACGTGAAAGCGCTCTCCCTCTGCATGCTGGTCGCGTTGCTTGCACTTCCTGCATCCGACGCGCAGGCGGCCGGTGTGGGCAAGACCCTTCACGTCGCGTTCGAGACGGCGGAGACCGGATTCGATCCGCAGGCGATCGACGACAACTATTCTTTCATGGTCTGCGACGCCATCTTCGACGCACTCTATAGCTACGACTATTTCGCGCGCCCTCCGCGGCTCGTTCCGAACACGGCGGTGGGAATGCCGACGATCACCGATGCCGGACGGACGCTGACCATCAAAGTGAAGCCCGGGATATTCTTCGCGGACGACCCTGCGTTCAAGGGCAAGGCGCGCGAGCTGACCGCCGACGACTACGCGTACAGCATCAAGCGCATCTTCGATCCGCGGGTTCGCTCGCCGTCACTGTTCATCTTCGAGCACCAGCTCGTCGGTCTCGAGGAAGCCCTCGCCGCTGCCCGGCGCACGGGCGAGTTCAACTATGACGCGCCTATCGAAGGATTGCAGGTGCTCGACCGCTACACGCTGCGCTTCCGGTTCCGGAACCCGCATTACGTCTTCCAGCATTGGCTCACCTACGTCGCGTTGTCGGCCGTTGCGCGCGAGGTCATCGCTGCAAACCAGGACGCATCGCATCGCGTCATGGAACACCCGGTCGGCACCGGCGCCTATCGGCTCAAGGAATGGAACCGGGGACGCAAGATCGTGCTGGGGGCGAACCCCGCGTTCCGCAAGGAGTTGTACCCCGCACCCGGAGCGGGCAGCGAGCCGAACGACGCAGCGCTTGCAGCCGAACTCGTCGGAAAGCCGCTGCCCCTTTCGGATCGCGTGGAGATCGACATCGTGGAGGAGGCGCAACCGCGTCTGTTGATGTTCGAAACGGGCAAGCTCGACTATGTGGAGGTGCCGTTCAGCGTCGCGGATCTCGTCTTGACCGGAGATGGCTTGAAACTGGAATACGTGCAGCGCGGCATCGCGCTTCATCGAGCGATCGATCCCGCGGTCTACTACGTCTTCTTCAACATGGACGATCCGCTCGTGGGGGGGCTTGCGGCCGACAAGATCGCTCTGCGCCGGGCCATTGCATTGAGTTACGACCGCAAGGCCAGCATTCGTACCTTGCGGCACGGACAGGCGCTGCCGGCGGCGCAACTTCCACCGCCCGGATTCGCCGGCCACGACCCGGCGATCCCGCCCGTCGACGCGTACGACCCGGTGGGCGCGCGTGCGCTGCTCGACAAGTTCGGGTACAGGGATCGCGACGGCGATGGTTATCGGGAGACGCCGGACGGCAAGCGTTTGACGGTCGTCATGGGATCGACGACCGACGCCGGCGCTCGCGCCGCCGACGAGCTGTGGAAGCGACAGATGGACGCGATCGGCATTCGCATCGCCTTCGTGAAGCAGAAGTGGCCGGAGCTCAACCGCATGGCGAACGCGGGGCAGCTCATGATGTGGGGGCTCGGCACGATTGGATCGATACCGGACGCCGATGCGTTCTACACGATGCTGTATAGCGGAAACATCGGTGCTTCGAATTTCGCACGGTTTCGGCTGGCCGAATTCGACCGGCTCTACGAGCAGTCGAGAAGCGTGGCCGATGCGGCCGAGCGGACGATGCTGTTCCGGCGAATGAACGACGTCATTCACGCGTACGCACCGTGGATCATTACGCTGCATTCTTATGGCAACGTCGTTGCGCAACCGTGGCTTCGCGGATTCAAGCCCGATCCGCTGCTACGCTATCAATGGAAGTATTATGACGTTGCCGCACGGATGAAATCCGAGCGGTAACGGTGCCGATTAGAAGCGCTCGACCCACGGACGGAGCTCCACCTCCCACGTCCACGCGCTTCGCGGCTGCATCAGCACGTCGACGTAAGTTTGAGCGATGGCGTCGGGGTCGAGCATCGAATCCGTGACATCGCTGCGATCGCGCGGACGGATCGCGCCATCGATCACGAAGTGCGCCACGTGGATGCCCTTTGGCGCGAGCTCGCGCGCCATGCTTTGCGCCAGTCCACGCAGCGCGAACTTGCCCATCGCGAACGGCGCGGACTGCGCGTAGCCCTTGACGCTTGCCGATGCGCCGGTGAAGAGCACGGCGCCGAAGCCCTTGGTGAGCATGTTCGGAACGGCGCGCCGCGCAACCAGGAAGCCACCAAATGCGCTGACCATCAGCGTACCGCGCACTTCCTTGGGATCGAGCGACGTGAACGGGCCGCGCACGCGACCGCTCGCGTTGTAGATGACGACGTCCGGCGGGCCCGATTGCCTCTCCACATCGTCGAACAGCCTCGCGACCTGCGTCTCGTCCTGCGCGTCGCATTCAAACACAGTGGCGCCGGTCTCCCTGGAGAGCGGTTGCAACTTGTGCGGATCCCGTGCAGCGAGCGCGACCGTCAGCCCCGATCTCGCCAGGAGGCGTGCAAGCGAGGCGCTGAGGCCCTGGCCGGCCCCCACGATGAGACTCGTCTTGTAATCACCCGCGGCCACCGTGCGCTAGTGGTAAGCGACATCCGCGGTCACCTTGCCGCGGAACACATAGTAGGACCAGCCCAGGTACATGAAGATGATGGGCAGCAGGAACAGCGTGCCGATGAGCAGGAACATCTGTGCCGACGGCACGGCGGCGGCATCCCATAGCGTCACTGAATACGGGACGACGTACGGGAACAAGCTGATCCCGAGTCCCAGGTAGCACATGGCAAAGAGGCCCATCGCCCCGATGAACGGCACGTAGTCCGCAGTTCGGCGCAAGGCCCGCCACGTGATGAGCGCAATGGCAGCGGTTATCAAGGGCACGAGCGCCAGGTAATAGATATTGGGCGTGCTGAACCAGCGCTCGGCGATCTGAGGATGCAGGATCGGCGTCACGACGCTCACCATCGCGATGAACGCCAGCACACCGTAAAGCGCGATTAACGCCCATCGTCGTGCCCATTGCTGAAGTTCGCCTTCAGTTTTCATGACGAGCCACGTCGCACCGAGCATCGCATAACCGAACAGCAGGCCCACGCCGGTCGCAAGCGGGAACGGCCGCGCCCAATCGAAGCTCGTTCCCGAGAACGCGCGGCCGGTGACCGTGAAACCCTCAACATACATGCCGAGGACGACACCTTGAAAGAACGTTGCCGCGGTCGAGCCCGCGAAAAACGACAGGTCCCACCATCTCCGATGGCTCGTTTTCTTCAGCCGGAACTCGAAGGCCACCCCACGAAAAATCAGGCCGAGAAGCATCAGCAGCAGCGGAAAATAAAGCGCCGGAACGATGATCGCGAACGCCAGCGGAAATGCGGCGAGGAGGCCCATGCCGCCCATGATGAGCCAGGTCTCGTTGCCGTCCCAGATCGGCGCAATCGTGTTCATCATCACCGATCGTGCGTCATCTCCCTGGGCCATCGGATAAAGGATCCCGATGCCGAGATCGAATCCGTCGAGCAGGACGTACATGAAAACCGAAACGCCGAGGATCAGCGTCCAGATAGGCACAAGGTCGATGTGCATGCAGCTACGCCTCGGCCTCGACACCGGACAACGGCCTCGCAGGCCGTTCGCCCAGCGTTGGCTCGCGCGTTTCGACATGCTCCGGTGGACCCGCGCGTGCGAGCCTCGCCATGTAGAAGATGCCCGATCCGAAGACAATCAGGTAGACGACGAAGTACAGCGCGATCGACATGATGACGTCGCTGCCCGTGAGCGATGGGGACACCGCATCGCGCGTGCGAAGGAGGCCGTACACGACCCACGGCTGGCGCCCCACTTCCGTCACCGTCCAACCCGCGAGCACGGCAACGAAGCCCGCGGGAAGCATCGCAATGCAGGCGTTCTGGTACGCCCGCGTCGTGTGCAGCCTGCCTCGCATGCGAAGCAAAAGGCCCCAATACGCCGTCGCCAGCATCAGCAGGCCGATCCCCACCATGATGCGGAACGCATAGAACACCGGTGCAACGGGCGGCCGATCGGCGGGGGCCGCTTCCTTCAGTCCTTTGATCACGGCCTCAGTCGAATGCCCGAGATAGATGCTTGCGAGCGCAGGGATCGACACCTCCGCGCGGTTGCGCTCGGCCTTTTCATCGGGAATTGCGAACAGGACGGCGGGCGCTCGGGCCTGCGTCTCCCACAAGCCCTCCATTGCCGCGAGCTTGACCGGCTGATGGTGCAGCGTGTTGATCCCGTGGAAGTCGCCGGCGATGATCTGGATAGGGACGAAGATCGCGATGAAGATCACCGTCATGTCGAGTACCGTGCGCGCTTCCTCGACGTGCCTGCCGCGCTTCAAGTGCCATGCAGTAACGCCCAGCACGGCGAACGCAGTGGTCAGGTAAAACCCGGTGACCGTGTGCACCAGTCGATATGGGAATGACGGATTGAAGATGATCGTGAGCCAATCGGTCGGCAGGTAGCGGCCATCGACGACTTCGTGACCTACCGGCGTCTGCATCCAGCTGTTGGCTGCGAGAATCCAGAACGAGGAGAAGAGCGTTCCAGCGGCAACCATGACGCTCGAAAAGAAATGAGCCCATGCAGGCACGCGCTTGCGTCCGAAGAGCATGATGCCGAGGAAGCCGGCCTCGAGAAAGAACGCAACCAGACCTTCGTACGCAAAGAGTGGCCCCAGCACGTTTCCCGTCGCATCCGTGTAGCGGCTCCAGTTCGTGCCGAACTGGAAGGGCATCACGATCCCCGATCTGTCTCTTATACACA
>JBKPOL010000081.1:0-11276 GCA_046733075.1 Pseudomonadota bacterium
GAAGTGCCGGTGGTGTCATGCACGATCTTGACGCCGAACTTCTTCTCGAACGGCTGGATCACCGCCTTCTCGAAGAGTTCCTGGTACTCGCCGCCGAAGCTGTTGACGACGAGCGTTTCGTCGGTGCGCTGCGCGACGACGTACGGTGCGCCAAGTCCGGCGACCGCGACGGCCGAGGCGCGACGAATGAACTCGCGACGATCGACACCGCCGGGAGCCGCGGACTTCGAATCCATCGCCATTCCTCCGAAAATTTCTTGTGTGGATGCGACGCCTCGAAAGTTACCACAACGAACGGCGTCCGTTCGCACTCGGGCCCGTGCTGTCAGCAGCTCCTAAAGCGCCGGATCGAGGTCCTTTCGCAGGCGCTGTGACAGGATCCGGAAGCGAAGACGCACCTCGTCCTGGACGGCGATCGCACCGCCGAGGATCGACAGCGGCACGATGCCGAAGTCGGTCTGCTTGAACGCGATCTCTCCCGCGACGTCGATGTATCCGCTGTCGCGCGTCATCTGCGCGGGCACGCGAAACGTTTTTGTCTCACCGTGGAGCACGATGGTGACGTCGATATTCTCCGGCGTGCGGGCGCCCCCGGTGTTCACCCCTCGTTCGCGGGGCGGCAGTGACGCATCGACCATCCGTACGCCGATCATCGCAAACGGATAGCGATCCGCATCCAGCGTGCGGTCCAGCATGTTGTGGCGCGTGCCCGCGATCGCCTCGAGCGATGGGTCCGTATCGAACCCGGCGTCCTTGCGCAGCGCAGGTTCGTCGACGACGAGCTGATCGAGCCTCACATAGAGGTCCGCGCGCCCTCCAACGGGATCCACGTAGCCGCGCACATCGTGGCTCGCGACAACGTGATCGTGGCCGAGGCGCCCGAGGGAACCGGCGCGGCGCACTTCGACAACGACCGACGACTTCGCCGAGTCAACGCGAAAGATGGACGCGCCGTGCGCCGCCGCGCGGCGATAGTCCTGCTCAGGGAATGCGTCGGGGTTGTGAACACCTGAGGGCGGTCGCGCCGGCACTTCGGCACGCTCCACCGCGGGGGGAGGCGACGCGAACGTCTGCGGAAGCGGTGCGGGCGCGGAAGGCGCTTGCACGGCTTGCGGTGCGCAGCCCCACGCGAAGACTGCGCCGAGAACCCCGGCGAGGACCGCACCCCGCATCGTTCTGCCGGACGTCGACATCCAAGGGGTCAACGCATCGGCGGCGAGCGCTCTTCCGTGGCTGAACCCGCGCGCGCTGCGCCCACCCGCTCGATTTGCTCCGCTAGCGCGCGGAACTCGGTGACGACGCTTTGCCGGGCCGC
Source organism: Pseudomonadota bacterium (assembly GCA_046733075.1). Lineage (GTDB taxonomy): Bacteria > Pseudomonadota > Gammaproteobacteria > Burkholderiales > Casimicrobiaceae > VBCG01. The sequence continues at coordinate 1,316 of JBKPOL010000081.1, forward strand.
CATCCACTCGATGCGTGCCATCAAAGCGCTGCGCGGTGCGAGGTGCCCCACGTAGTCGATCCTCACACCGCCGGGCGACGGCGTAAGCAGATACGTGCTGTCGAATCGACGCAACGACTCGGCGGACGCATTGGACTCCACGCGGAACGGCGGGAATTCGGTAACCTCGTAGGTGATTTCGAACGGCACGCGGAGCAGCCATAGGGGCGCGTCGCCGGATTGTGTCACGGTGAGGCGCGAACCCTGGCGGGACAGCACCTGACTGGACCGGAGGCCCGGCACAAAGTCCGCATAACGCGGGTAATCGGTCAGCACTTGCCACGCGGTTGGCGCATCGGCCTCGACGAGCGCGCTGGCCTCGATGACGACTGCGTCGTCGGCACGGTGCACTTCCACGTGGATGTCGGCGGCTTCCACGTGTGTCGCGATCAGCGCGACAGACGCGCGGAAGATCAAGCGCTGGAACGCACGCAACGTCCGGGCAAGTTTTGCAGCGTCGGTTTTCATACCGCGAGAACAGGACGGGGGTACGTCCCATTCCGCCTCGGGGCGCCTCGCTGCGGTTTGATGATTAAATACGCGTGGGCAATCAACCCCAAATTCAGATCCAGACCGCATGACGACCTACTCTGCGCCTCCACGTTATCCCGGTCCCCGCGCGCTTGCCGAATCGCTCTCCCTGTACGCACGCCTGAGCGCAGACGATTCGACGTGGAATCGGGAAGGCTTGCGCGAGGATTCGGAATATCGCGACCTGGGTCTGGCCGCCGCCACGGGCGGGCGCATCGGCGCGAAGCACATTCGCGCGCTGAAGCCGATGGACGCGCCGACCGGATGGCACTGGCACGACATGACCGCCCACTACGTCTTCGTGCTGCGGGGCTCGCTGACCTTCCGCTTCGCGGGCATCGAGGGCGACGTGATGCTCAATGCCGGCGACGGCCTTTCGCAACCGGCTGGCGTGCCGCACAACGTCGTCGCGCGCTCGGATGATCTCGAGGTGCTCGAGATCAATGAGCCGGCCGAATACGGGACGTGGAATCTGACGGAACCGCCCCTGCCGTGGCGCTAGCGTCGACGGGCCTTCGCAGCGGCGCGCTCCTCGCATGGTTTCGCAAGCGCGGCGGCGCGCTCGCGATCTTCGTGCTGCTGTTCGTCGTGTGGGAGGTCGGCGTACGCACGACGGGGATCAAGGAGTACCTGCTGCCCCCGCCAACGAAGGTGTGGACGGAATTCTGGAAGCGCCATGGCGCCGTATCGAGCGGCGCCTGGGTGACGACGCAGGAGATCCTGGCGGGCTATGCGCTCGCGGTTGCCATCAGCATCCCCCTTGCCGTTGCCGTTGCCTATTCGCGGTTCATGGAGCACGCCGTATATCCGGTGATCGTCTTCCTCCAGATCATCCCGAAGATCGCGATCGCGCCGCTCTTCATCATCTGGTTTGGCTTCGGCTTTGCGCCGAAGCTGTTGCTCGTGTTCCTGCTGTCCTTTTTCCCGATCGTCGTCTCGAGCATTGCCGGCTTCAAGAGCGCCGATCCGGAGGTGATGGACTTCGCGCGCACGACGGGCGCGGGCCGGCTGCGGATGTTCGTGAAGATCAGTCTGCCCCAGGCATTGCCGCATATCTTCACCGGCCTCAAGGTCGGCGCGGCGCTCGCGGCAACCGCGGCTGTCGTCGCGGAATTCGTGGCATCGGATAAGGGCCTGGGGTATCTGCTGCTGCAATACAACGGTCAATTGGACACGCCGATGGTGTTCGCGACGATCGTCGTGCTGTCGCTGATCGGCCTCGGCGTTTACTATGCCGTCGAAATCATCGAACGACTCGCCATTCCGTGGCACGTGTCGCAGCAGGCCACGGCGCGCGACGCGACGCTTTAGCGGGTCGCGAGACCACGAATAAGACATTCGAAACATCGGCGCGTATCGACCCGTTCCAGCCGTTCATCTGAAGGAGGACAAATGAAAGCTTCCCGAGTCATCACACTCGTCATCGCGGCCGTCGCCTGGTCCGCGTCGTCACTGTCGTTCGCGCAGGACAAGGTATCGCTCCGCCTCAACTGGTACCTGGGCGGGCTGCATGTGCCGTTTTACTATGGCAAGGACAAGGGCTATTACTCGGCCGAGGGTATCGACCTCACGATCAACGAGGGCCGGGGATCGGCGAACACCGTGCAGGTGGTGGCCGCCGGCTCGGACACGTTCGGACTTGCCGACTCGTCCTCCGTGATCCTGACGGCATCGAAGGGCGCGGACATCAAGAGCGTCATGTCGCTGCTCAACACGACCGGGTTTTCCGTCGTGTCCCTTGCGGAAGCAAACATCAGGACGCCGAAGGATCTCGAAGGAAAGAAGGTTGCGGTCACGCCCGGCGATCCACTCGGCCAGTTGCTCCAGGCGGTGTGCCGCGTCAACAGCGTCGACTGCAACAAGATAAGCATGGTGCAGGTCGATCCTGCCGCGAAGGTCGTGACCGTCCTCGAGAAGAAGGCGGACGCGCTTCTCGGCGGCGCTGACGACCAGTACTTCCTGATCAAGTACAAGGGCGCGGCACCGGCGGCGATGCGCTATGCCGACTTCGGCGCGAACATTGTCGGGATGACGATCATGACCTCCGGCGATACGCTCAAGAAGAATCCCGACCTCGTCAAGCGCTTCGTTCGGGCGACCGTCAAGTCTTGGGACGAGACGAAGAAGAATCCCGATGCTGCCGTGGATGCCGCGATGAAGGCGAAGCCGGACCTGAATCGACAATCGACGCTCGACCAGCTGATGGTCGACATCGATCTTCTCGATTCCAAGAATTCGAAGGGTCGCATCGGCTGGGGCGCGCAGGCGGATTGGGACCAGACGCTCGCGATTCTGAAGAACTATCGGGATCTGACGACCGACAAGACGTGGACGGCCTTTCACACGAACGAGTTCGTCCCCTGAGCGAAGGCCGTGCTCGCGCACCGGCCGGCCGCGTCAGGTGCAGCGGCCGGGCGTCCGTACGTCGAACTGTGCGGCGTCGGGAAGACGTATCGCCGCAACGGCCGTGAGACCCACGCGCTCGAACGCGTCGACCTCGCCATCCGCGAAAGTGAATTCCTGGCGATCGTCGGTCCATCGGGGTGTGGCAAAAGCACGCTGTTGCGGCTCGTCGCCGGACTGCTTTCCGCGAGCAGCGGGGAGGTGCGCGTCGAGGGCACGCGTGTTACGCGCCCCCAGACGAACCTCGGCATCGTGTTTCAGAATCCCGTGCTGCTCGACTGGCGGAGCGCGCTCGACAACGTGCTGATGCAGGTCGAGCTTCGCTCGCGCGATCCGCGTGCCTACCGCGAGCGCGCGCTGCGCCTGCTCGAGCAGATCGGCCTCAAGGATTTCGCGGATCGCTATCCCTATGAGCTGTCGGGCGGGATGCGCCAGCGCGTCGCCATTGCGCGTGCGCTGATCCACGATGCGCCGCTCTTGCTGATGGACGAGCCGTTCGGCGCGCTCGACGCGCTCACCCGCGAGCAGATGCGCCTCGATCTCGAAGCGCTGTGGCTCGAAACCCACAAGACGGTGCTGTTCATCACGCATTCGATCGACGAGGCGGTTTTGCTCGCCGATCGCGTCGTCGTCATGTCGCCGCGTCCGGGCCGCATCGAGCGCATCATCGATGTGGCGCTTGCGAGACCGCGCGGTCTCGACGCCCGGCGAGTGCCCCAATTCACGCGGATCGCCGAAGCCATTACCGACATCTTTCTTGCGCGAGGTGTCCTGCACGGCGCTCCTGCAAAGGGCCAGGAATCACCATGAGCTCATTCAAGCTGCAAGGCATCGTCGCCGCGGCCGTGCTGCCGATGCTCCCCGACCATTCGATCGACTGGACATCGCTGCGCTCGTACATCCGCTGGATCGCGGCGCAAAAGCCGACGGCGATCGCGATGAACATGGATGCGAGCGAAGGACCTTCGCTCGAGCACGACGAGCAGCTCGAAGTGCTGCGCGTGTGCAAGGAGGTGATCGCCGGCACGGTGCCGCTCGTCTCGGGCCTGATCGCAGGCTCGACGGCGGGTGCGGTGCGATGGGGCAACGAGCTCAAGCGCGCGGGTGCGGAAGCGCTTGCCGTCTTTCCGCCGTTCCCGACATTCCTCGGCAATCCGGTTCCTTCCGAGATGATCTACGCGTATCACAAGGCGATCGCCGACGGCGTGGATCTGCCGCTCATCGCCTTCCAGTTTCCGAAGGCGTTCGGCCCCGACTTTCCGCCCGAAACGCTCGAGCAACTGGCCACGATCCGCCAGATCATCGGTCTCAAGGAAGCGTCGTTCGACACGACGAAGACCGTCGAAACGATCGCAACGGCTTGCGCGCTGCCGCGCAAGCTCGGAATATTGACTGGAAGCGACACGTTCATCTGCGAAGCGATGGTCATGGGATGCGACGGCGCGCTGATCGGCTTTGCGAGCACGGCGACGGCCGAGTTGATCGACATGCAGCGGCGCGTTGCGGCGAAGGATTTCGAGGCCGCGTTCACCATCTGGGAACGGCTCGGTCCCCTTGCGCGCTACTGCTGGCGCAACCCGATCCGCGACTACCGCCCGCGAATCAAGGAAGTGCTCCGGATTCAGGGCCTGATTGCTCACGCAGCGGTTCGGCCGCCACAACTCGCCGTAGGCGACGACGAGCGCGCGCAGTTGCGGAAGCTGGCGAGCGCTGCGGGCCTGCTCGGGGAGCATGCCCGGTAACGGGCGCCGGTCCGTCAAGCCGAAGCGACGGGTGCCGTGATACGCGCGACCCAACGGGCCGTGAGCTTCTCCTGCACCGAGTTCTGCTTGAGGCGCGCGTCGAGCGCGGGGAAATCGACCTCGTCGAGCGGCTGATCCTGGTTGAAGCACGAGAACACGTAGCTCGTGCGCCCCGTTCGGGGATCGCGATGCGGCTGCAGGCACTGCGCGCAGATTTCCTTCATCATGCACTGCATCGGCGAATTGATGGAGCCGATTGCCTGATGCGTCGGCTTCATGTACGGCGCGAGCACGTTGTGGCGCGCAGCAGCGACCGCCGCCATCATCTTGTCGGATCCGATGGCGATGACACGATCACAATCAGATAGCGCGATTGCCTGCGCGCCCAGGCGACCGCTGCCGTACGCGCGCATCGCTTCGACGATGTTTCCGACGAAGGCGCGATCGTGGGGCCGCGTCGGCTCGAATCCCGGCCCTTCGTCGCAGCACCAGACGACGGCATCGGCGGCGCCTTCGATCTCGTCGACCTTGTAGCGATCCACCATTCGACGGTAGCCGGCGAAGTAGAGAACGCGCGAACCGGCTTCGCGATACGCGCGCGCAATCGAGAACAGCACTGCATTGCCGAGTCCGCCTCCGACGAGCAGCACCGTTTTGTCGTGCTCGATTTCCGTGGGCGTGCCGGTCGGCCCCATCAACACGACCGGCTCCCCTGGTCGGAGCGAACTGCACAGATCGGACGACCCGCCCATCTCGAGCACGATCAGCGAAACGAGGCCGCGCTCGCGGTCCACCCATGCTCCCGTCAATGCGAGCCCTTCCATCGCGAGCCGTGTGCCTTGCGAGAGCCGCGCGAGCGATTGGAAGTTCTGCAGCCGATAGAACTGTCCCGGCCTGAACCGGCGCGCGGCAGCCGGCGCCCGGATGACCACTTCGACGATCGTGGGGGTCAGGCCAACGACGCGCTCGACGCGTGCGCGTAGCGCTTCGTCGAGATCGGCGAAGAACGCCCGGTCATCGCGGGGATCGCTCGCACCGCCGCGCGCGAGCATTCCCGACACGATGGGATAGCCCTGCTTCGCGCTCGCCATCGCCTTGACCACATTGCCGAAATACGACGGATGCAGATCGCCGAAGAAACTCACGGCGCGGCCATCGTTGCGAATGCCGGTGAGGACGGCAGGCTTTGCAGGCTTGGCGAGCCCTCGCAACGGTGTCGCAAGCGAACCGTCGGCGTGGCGGAGCTCGAAATACTTGCCGTCGAGATGAAAGTGCGCCGCGTCCTCGCGTGCGAGCACGGTGTTCGGCTGCGTCCCCGCGGCCACGAGAATCGTGCGTGCAGGCAACAGCGTGCGTCGCAGTTCGCGCCACCTTCCCGCGTCGTCCGGCTGCTGCACCGAAACCGTTAGGCCAATCGCATGTCCCGCTTCGTCCACCTCCACGGCAAGCGGCGTGAGCCCCTCGGCAAAGCGAATGCCCTCCTCGAGCGCCTTTTCGACTTCCTCGTGATTCAGCGTGTACGAAGGACTGTCGATCATTCGTTTCCGATACGCGATCGTCGCACCGCCCCACGACTGGACAAGCTCGGCGATCGCCGGAGCGCGTCCCTCTGCGCGCGCCCGTTCCCGCTCCCTGCGAATCGCGCGGCCGTGCGAAAGGAATTCTTCGGCGATCAGGAACTCGTGGTCGGTCCATGCCGATTCGACGCCAGCCCGACCCTGCGCCTGCACCAGCGCTTCGTAGCGCGCGAGAAACTTCTCGACCTGAACCGGGTAATACGCGAGCGCTTCGGTGGCCGTGTCGATCGCCGTGAGGCCGCCGCCGATGACAACGACCGGCAGGCGGACCTGCATGTTCGCAATCGAATCGGCCTTGGCTGCACCCGTCAGTTGCAGCGCCATCAGAAAATCCGAGGCGGTGCGCACCCCGTGCGCGAGTCCGTGCGGCAAATCGAGCACCGTCGGGCGACCCGCGCCCGCTGCGATGGCAACGTGGTCGAAGCCGAGCGCAAACGCGTCCTCGACGGATATCGTGCCGCCGAACCGCACGCCGCCGTACAGACCATAGCCGGCGCGGCGCTCGAGCAGCAGGCGGATCACCTTCAGGAAGTTCTTGTCCCACCGAACCGTGATGCCGTACTCGGCGACGCCGCCGAAGCCGGCCATCACGCGATCGTCGAGCGGCTCGAGCAGTGTCGAGATGTCCTTGACCGGGGCAAACGGCACGCGTTCTCCGCCGATCGTCACGCCGGACAACGCAGGGTCGAGCGGCTCGATCTTCAGGCCGTCGATCGCAGCGACGGCGTGTCCGTCGTTCAGCAGATGATGTGCGAGCGTAAACCCTGCGGGACCCTGGCCGACGACCAGCACGCGCTTGCCGCTCGCAGGCAGAGGTCTGGGCCGGCGGAGGTTGAGCGGATTCCACCGCGTCAAAAGCGAATAGATCTCGAAGCCGAACGGCAGCGCCAGCACATCCTTCAGCACGCGCGTTTCGGATTGTGGAATGTCGACCGGGTCCTGTTTCTGATAGATGCACGACTTCATGCAATCGTTGCAGATCCGGTGACCCGTGGCGGCCGCCATTGGATTGTCGACGCAGATCATCGCGAGCGCGCCGAGGGGCCACCCCTGCGCGCGAAGCTTGTGAAATTCGGAGATGCGTTCCTCGAGCGGACATCCTGCTAGCGTCACGCCGAACACCGATTGCTTGAACGGCACGACTTCGACGTCTGCGGGATCGGCGCGAGGCGACGCCACATCGACCGGCTGCTCCCCTCCGCCCTCCTGGATGCGCGCGGTCTTGGGAACCGCGCGCTTTTCCATCAAGCCGCGCGCGCACGAATCCTTGCCCTGCTCATGGCACCAGATGCAGTAATGCGCCTGATCGAGGGCGCCCACGAGATCGGTGCCTGGATCGGTCAGCGCAAACCCGTCCCTGCGGCGCAACCCGTGTGCCGACGAGATCTGCAGCGCATCCACGCCGTTCGACGCCACCCGCTCCGCAGGGACGAGCCGGTACATGTCGAGCTTTCGCGGCGCGCGAAACAGCACGCCGCCGCGATGCGCCGCTTTGCCTGCAGGCGTATGCGACGCCCAGGCTGCATAACGGATTGCGATATCGAGCGCGCCGCCATGCGCCGCTTCGTCCTGTTGCCACTCGGTCACGGCGTTGGCGAACGCAAGCTCGAACGCCTGTACGTCTCGTGTCGGGCCGAGGAGCACATCGAGGTGCTCGCGCAACGAAATGCCGTCGAATGCCGCCGCAACATCCGGCTTGTATGCATTCATCGCCTTCCGCTGCACGAACTGCCGTTTCACTGCGTAGAGCGGCGCAAGCCGATGATGCTGCGCCTCGAGCGCACGCACCTGCGCGGTGATGCCGAAAAGGCGCGCGAGAAAATCCTCGACGTGGGGCGCCACATCGATCAGCAGCGTTGCTTCATCCTTGGCGCCTAGCGTCTCCGGGGATCGCCTCGCATGGGCGTAGCGCTCACCCAGCGTCGCGTCAGCGGCTGTGAGCTCAGCAAGAAACAGCTCGTCGATCCGCACGGCCCCTTCGACCGTGTAGAGGTCGGCGAACGTGACGCCGTAATGCGAATTCAGGGTGGCCGGTCGTTCCGCGGCCACGATGTCGTTGAACATTGCGCGACGCCAGGCAAATCTGGCATTTTACCGGGCTCCGCGATGCCGCCCACAGCACGATCGGGCATATCCATATCCATTCCCGGGTGCGCGGGTGTCGTGCAACGCGATTTGCTAACATCGCGCGCATCTCAGCCGGTTAACGGCTTCATCCCGCGGCCCGCTCGTGCGGTCGACCGCGCCGGGAGCTCGAATGCGTCGTACGTTTCTCGTGTTGTCTGCCATTGCGCTCGCGGCGTGCGACGTTGCGCCCGGGTTGTTCGCGCAAACGATCAAGCTTGGCGAAATCAACGAGTACAAGCAGTTCCCGGCGTTTCTCGAGCCTTACCGAAAGGGGATGGAGCTCGCGACCGAGGAGGTAAACGCTGCGGGCGGCGTGCTCGGTCGCAAGCTTGAATTAGTGTCGCGCGACGACAATGGGGTGCCCGGCGATGCGGTGCGGGTGACCGAAGAGCTGCTGACCCGCGAGAAGGTGACACTTGTGATGGGCACGTTCGCATCGAACGTCGGACTTGCCGTCGCCGACCTCGCGAAGCGTCGCCAGGTGTTGTTCATCGCCGCGGAACCGCTGACCGACAAGATCGTGTGGGAAAGCGGGAACAAGTACACGTTCCGCTTGCGCGCGTCGACTTTCATGCAGACGGCGATGCTGGTTCCCGACGCCGTCAAGGTGGCCAAGAAACGCTGGGCAATCGTCTATCCGAATTACGAATACGGGCAGGCCGCGACCGCGACCTTCAAGCAGCAGATGCAGGCTCAGCAGGCCGGCGGCGTGGAATTCGTCGAACAGGCCGTGCCGCTCGGCAAGATCGAGCCGGGCCCTGTCGTGCAGGCTCTCGTCGATGCCCGGCCTGATGCGATCTTTTCATCGCTGTTCGGACCGGACCTCGCCCGATTCGTGCGCGAGGGTCAGCTGCGGGGTTTGTTCAAAGACCGGCCCGTCTTCAATCTTCTCGGGGGCGAGCCCGAATACCTCGACCCGTTGCAGGATGAAGCGCCGGTCGGTTGGTACGTGACCGGCTACCCGTGGTACTCGATCGACACACCCGAGCACCGGCGTTTTCGGGATGCCTATCAGAAGAAGTTCAACGACTATCCGCGACTCGGATCGGTGGTCGGGTACAGCGCCGTGAAATCCGCCGCGGCCGCCCTGCAACGCGCCGGTACCACCGACACCGAGAAACTGGTCGCCGCGATGCAGGACCTCCGTGTGGATACGCCGTTCGGCGCGGTCACCTATCGTGCACTCGACCATCAATCGACGATGGGCGCGTACGTGGGCCGCACCGCCGTGCGCGACGGCAAGGGCGTGATGGTCGATTGGCGCTATGCCGACGGCAAGGACTATCTGCCCCCCGACGACGTCGTGCGCCGGCTGCGACCGGCGGAATAGCGCGGTTACGCGCGCTCGCGTCCGTGGCGTCGACCTGACGACACGGTGCGAGCAACGAACAGCGACTGTCGACGCCATGGACGCAAGGGCGTTGCATTGCCGAAAGCGCGCAGCGCCAGGCTAGCGCGTGTCCGTCGGATCACTCGCTGTCCAGCTGTTGAATGGCCTCGCGTCGGCCTCGTCGCTGTTCCTAATCGCGGCCGGCCTGACGC
>JBKPOL010000082.1:0-3466 GCA_046733075.1 Pseudomonadota bacterium
GATCTGTACCTGTTCGAGGCCGAGGAGCACGAGAATCGGCCACACGCCGTCCGCCCACTGCGCGGCGAGCACCGCCGTGCCGAGCGACGGCCGCGGGGCGACGCGCTTGCCCGCGAACGCTAGGCCGAAGTGACCAAGAAACATGACCGCTCGTTCCCGGCGTTGTCAGTAACCGTAGACAACGCCGGTTTCCGTGAACGATGCACTCGCGCGACGCGCGGAATGACATTGCATGTTCACGGCCACCGGATTCATCGTGATGTGGGTCGCTGCGAGCTCGACGTGCACTGCGAACGCCGTGGCATCTCCGCCGAGGCCCTGCGGACCGACACCCAGCATGTTCACGGCCTCCGAGAGCTCCCGCTCGAGTGCGGCACCGTCCGCATCACGGCAGGCGGTCCCGAGCGGACGCGTCGCCGCGCGCTTGGCAAGGTGCACGCAAAGGTCTGCGGTGCCCCCGACGCCGACGCCGACGATTGTCGGCGGACATGTCTTCCCGCCCGCGTCCAGCACACAATCGACGACAAAGCGCTTGATCGCGTCCACGCCCTCCGCCGGGATCGCCATTCGCAGCCATGAATTGTTCTCGGATCCGGATCCCTTCGGAATCATCTCGATCTTGAGTCCATCGAGCGCATCGCTGAAGTCGACATGAATGACCGGCACGCCCTCGCCGCAGGACGTGTGCTCGTTGCGCCTTGTCAGCGGATGGACGATCGACGAGCGCAGCGGATGCTCCCGCGTTGCGCGCTCGCAGCCACGACGGATGGCCGCCTTGAGCGCAACGCCGTCGACGACAACATCGCGTCCGATCGTCACGTTGTAGATCGGTATGCCCGTGTCCTGGCACAGCAGATTGTCGGTCTGCTCGGCCACCGCGATGTTGCGCACCATCACGCCGAGAACGGATTGGGCCGTCGCATTCGTTTCGCGCGCGACGAGTGCGTCGAACCCGCGCTTGATGTCGGGGGGTAGCATCTTGAGTGCCCGGATGTACAACTCCTTGGCGGCCTCTTCGATGCGGTCGGGGTCGATGCGAAGCGTCATGGGCGACGCGGTCTCCTGGTCGATGAATACATGCGTTCGAGATACGTTTTGTCGATGCGGCTGCGCAGAAGTCGCGTCATCCGCTGAGTGCGAACAGGAGCGCGTATGCAAGGGTCGCTGCGGCGGCAATCGCCAAGACGGTCTTCTGCCACTCGCGCCGCCAGCCCACGAACTCCACGAACAGCAATCGTACGCCTCCGGCCAGATGCGCCGCCAGCGCGACGACGAGCAGCGTCTCGGCCAGCTTGACCAGCGGATTGCGCGTCCATGCCAGGAAATCATCGAGCACTGCCGGGCGCGTCAATGCACGCGACAGCGCGAAGAAATGCAGCGGCAGGAACAGCGTGAGCGCAATGCCGGAGACGCGGTGCACGACGAACGCCCAGTAAGCAGCGTGGCCCCGTGAACGGAAGTCGTTGCCACGCAGCGACGTCATTGGGCAACCTGCTTCGCGGTGCTGCAAACTTCGAACGGCATCGACATCTCAGCGCGCGAGGGATTGCACGGTGTACAAGCCGCCTGCGAGCAGCCCGAGCGCAAAAACGGCCAGCGCCACATCGACACGCCGGCCGCGCATCGCTAACCACTCGTCCGCAATCGCGCGTAGCCCGAGGGGCGCATGGATCGCAGCCGCGGCGACAAAGACCGCGTAGAACGCGGGCCACGCCGAGTTCGACTGCATACGCGCCACGATGGCCTCCGCGCTCAACCCTTGACGCACCGCGTAGATGATCGTCGCGAGGTGCACGACGACGCACAGCGCGAGCACGGCTGCCGTTGCTCGCTGCAGCAGAAAGCGCCACGCTGCGGCACGAACCGAACGCGCACGCACGTCACCTGCGTCTTGTACCCCGGGGGTGATCGCCTTGCTCGGCGACTCCGTCACAGCGTTCCCTTCAATGCCGCGAGTGCGACCAGCCGCTTGAGGCCCGCGATGGAGGCAGTCGGCGTCAGGTGCTTCGGACAGCGCTCGGTGCAGGATTCGTGCGTATGGCACGCGTGACACCCTGCATCCGTCGCCACCGCGCGGACACGGGAAATGCCGGCGCCATCGCGAACGTCGTTCACAAGTGTCCAGGCGCGATTGAGCGCGGCGGGACCGAGATAGTCCGGCTTCCAACCGACGACGTCGCAGGAGGCGTAGCAGACGCCGCAGCCGATGCACTCGATCGTTTCATCGATCACCCGACGTTTCCGCGAGTCCGGCGGGACACGCGCAAACTCATCCGTTCGCGTCACCGTCGGGCTGAAGCTTCCTTTCGCTGCCGCCCACTTGTCGAAGAACGGCGTCATGTCGACGACCAGGTCGCGAACGATGGGCAGGTGCGACAGCGGCGCGATCTCGAGCACGTCATTGGCGGCGACGGCATCGACGTGCGTGCGACACGTCCAGCGCGCCTTGCCATTGACGGTCATCGCGCACGACCCGCACATCCCGACGCGACACGCATAACGGTACGCAAGCGAAGGGTCGACGTGCCGCTGGACGTGCGTGACGACGTCGAGGACCGTCTGCGACGCATGGCGGGGAACGTCGTAGCTCTCGAAGCGCCCGGCGGCGGCTCCGCGCCAGATGCGCACGCGCAACGTCCCGGAAGCATGGGCATTCACGGGCTTGCGAGCGCCCGATACGGTGCGCGGGCGCCGCTGCGCGACGCACTCATGCTTCGATCAGCTTCAGGCGCTGCACCTTGCCCGAAGGTCCCTTCGGCAACTCGGCGACGAGGCGCAGGTAACGCGGCGACTTGTAAGGGCCGAGGGTGCGCAGGCAGTGCGCACGGAGGTCTTCCTCTCCGCACGTCGCACCCGGTTTGACGACGACGCAGGCAAGGATTTCCTGTCCGTACAGATCGTCGGGAACGCCGACGGCGGCCGCCTCCAGCACACCGGGATGCGCGAGCAGCGCCTCGTCGATTTCGCGCGGCGCGATGTTCTCGCCGCCCTTGATGATCAGCTCCTTCAACCGACCGGTGATGAAGTAGTAGCCATCGCTGTCGCGATAGCCGAGATCGCCCGTCGCGAGCCAGCCGCCTTCACGAAGCGCTGCCCGCGTTGCCTCCTCGGACTTGTAATAACCGAGCATGACGTTGTCGCCACGCACCTCGATTTCACCGCGCTCGCCGGCACCAAGAACTTTGCCGGTGCGATCGACGACACGCGCCTCCACCCCAAGCGGCAACCCGGGGGAACCGTACTTGCGCGCTTCGGCATGCAGCGGGTTGCTGAACGCCACGGATGCGCACTCGGTAAGACCCATGGCCTCGATCACCGAGATGGCGAAGCGCGCCTCGAACGCACGATGCTGCTCGGGGGGTAGCGGCGCGGACGCCGAACGGCCGAACCGCACGTTCCTGCTCGCCACTGCCTGCTCGCGCGTGAGGTCCGGTCCATTCAGCAGGTACGCGATGATCGTCGGCAC
>JBKPOL010000083.1:0-8939 GCA_046733075.1 Pseudomonadota bacterium
GAGCGCCTGCAAGCCTTCGATCTTCTCGTCGTAGTCGAAGACGCCACGCTTGCGCGCACGCTCGAGCGGTGCCTCGAGACCGACGAGCGTGCGCTCGAACAGATAGAGCCAGTACGAGCGCACTTTGGGGTCGAACACGCGCTTGATGCTGTACACGTAGTCGTCTGCGGTCAGCTCCCGGCGCTTGCCGTTGAACGCGGGATCGTCGGCGAAGTAGATGCCGCGCTTGACCTTGATCGTGTACGTGCGCCCGCCGTCGGAGATCTCCGGAAGTCCGTCCGCCGTATTGGGTTCGAGCACGACCGGCCGCGCGAAATAGTTGTAGCGGTATAGCGGATCGAAGATGCCGAGGCACACGGCATCCGAATAGGTATCGCTGAGCGCCTGCGGGTCGAAGCCGCTCTCGGCGACCGGGAACGCGACATGCAGCGTCTTGCGCATGTCCGCCGCGACCCCCTGCTGCGGTAAGAGCCACGTAATCGCCGCGACGAGAAGGATCAGCCTCACTCACGTTCCTTCCGCAGGAAGTCGACCAGGCGCGACACGCCGAGATCGAGGCGCTCGTCCGACGCCGCGAAGCACCAGCGCACGAATCCCTCGCCTTCGGGACCGAAGGCAATGCCCGGCGCGAGCCCGAGCCGGGCTTCATGCACGAGACGCCGACAGAACGTCATGCTGTCCTCGACGCCGTCGATGCCGAAGAACGCGTACATCGCACCGGGTGGCGCGTTGGCCTGTACGCGAGGCGCGTGTTGCAAAGCGCCGACCAGGCGATCGCGTGCGCGGCGCAGTCGCTCGCACGTTTGCCGCGCCGTCGCTTCCCCGTCGACGATGGCGGCGACCCCTGCGCGCTGGACGAATACCGGCGAGCACGACGTGTTGTATTCGATCAGCTTGCCGATTTCGGGCATCAGCGCTTCGGGCGCCACCATCCATCCGAGTCTCCACCCCGTCATCAGCCATGCCTTCGAAAAGCTGTTCGTGCTGACGACGCGCGCTTGCCGATCGGCGATGTCGAGGAACGACGGCGCGCAGTCACTTCCGCGGAAGAAGAGGCGCTCATACACGTCGTCGGCAACGATCCATATGCCTAGCCTCGTGCAATGGTCGAGCAAGGCCCGCTGCGATTCGCGATCGATCGTCCAGCCGGTCGGGTTGTTGGGCGAATTGATCATCAACGCGCGGGTGCCGGGCCTGAGCTCCGTGAGCAGGCGATCGATATCGAGTGTCCAGCCGCCTTCGCCGAACTGCAGCGGCACCGAGGTGACATGCGCGGAGAGGATCTTCGGAATCTCGACGAGGTTCGGCCAGAGCGGAGTGACCGCGACGACATGGTCATGCGGCGCGACGAGCGCCTGCACGGCGAGCATCAGCGCCGACATTCCCGACGCGGTCACCGCGATGCTGCAATCGGACGTCGGACCGTGCAGCCGCGTGACATAGCGCGCGATCGCATCGCGGAGCTCGGGAATGCCGAAGTTCTGCGAATAGAACGTTTCGCCGCGGGCGAGGGACGCGACGGCCGCGTCCCGGATAAAGCCGGGCGTCACGAGGTCCGGTTCGCCGAACCAGAACGGCAACACCTGCGGATCGTGCATGCCTGCATTCGCGATCTCGCGAATCTTCGAGCCGCGAAGCGCACGGATGGCGTCGCGGGCAACCGACGGATAGCGCGGATCAGGCATCAGGCCTCGGGATCCGAAGCGGCGTGGCCAAGGGAACGAAAGACGTCCTCCCAAAGCGGGGACGATAACCGATGCACCCGGTCCCGGCGACCGATCGATTTGCCTGCCGTCCGCCCGTTGTCAGTGATCGCGTGACGCCTGGCGTCCGATTACCCGATTCGGGACCAATGAGATCGCGATCTCGAACCTGTCCCGGCTCTGGCCCTTGGCTGCGTAGAGTGCGCTATCCGCCCGTTTCAGCAACGCTTACGAGCCGGCCGTGATTTCCGAAAGCGGCCCCGATGTGCTCGTAAGCGGCCGGCGAAACGACGCCCGAGACGCGTGGCGGTTTTCGTCAGAATGACGCGTTGCGGCGGTTGAAAGTGGAAGATAAGTCGGAGCCGCAAGGACCATGCCATTGGCATGGACCGCGCCGGCGAAGCGCGGAGCGGCCGTCGGCGATAATGCGCCGCGTCTCGGCGCCCGCAGCTCACATGAATCCGACTTCCCTCATCACCCATCCGGCGCTCGTGTGCGCGCTCCTGCTCGCATGTTCGAACCTCTTCATGACGATCGCCTGGTACGGCCACCTGCGGACGCTGAATGATCGTCCCTGGTGGATCGCTGCGCTCGTCTCCTGGGGAATCGCGCTGTTCGAATACCTGCTGCAGGTCCCGGCCAACCGGATCGGCTTCACGGCGCTGTCGCTCGCGCAGCTCAAGATTCTGCAGGAAGTGATCACGCTTGGCGTGTTCGTCCCGGTCGCGATGCTGTTCATGAACGCGCCGCTCAAGCTCGATTACCTGTGGGCCGGCATTTGCATGATGGGCGCCGTGTACTTCATCTTCCGTTCCTGAACTCTGCGGTCACTCCCGATGCATCTGCACATCCTCGGCGTCTGCGGCACCTTCATGGGTGGGATTGCCGCCATCGCGAAGCACGCGGGACATGCGGTCACCGGCTGCGATGCAAACGTCTATCCGCCGATGTCGACGCAGCTCGCGGCGCTCGGCATCGCGCTTACCGAGGGTTTCGACGCATCTCAGCTGGATCGGGTCGCGCGCGCGGCCGACGTATTCGTCGTCGGGAACGTCGTGACCCGAGGCAACGCGCTGATGGAGGCGATCCTCGACAGCGGCCGGAGCTATACGTCCGGTCCGCAATGGCTCGCCGAGCACGTGCTGCGCGACAAGTGGGTGCTCGCCGTGGCCGGCACGCACGGCAAGACGACGACCTCCGCCATGCTGGCGCACATTCTTGATCACGCCGGGCTCGATCCGGGATTCCTGATCGGTGGCGTACCACTGGACTTCGACGTCTCGGCGCGCCTGACCGACAGCCCGTTCTTCGTCATCGAGGCCGACGAGTACGACACGGCGTTCTTCGACAAGCGCTCGAAGTTCGTGCACTACCGGCCACGCACGGCGATCCTCAACAACCTCGAGTACGACCACGCGGATATTTTTCCGGATCTCGCGGCGATCGAAACGCAGTTCCACCATCTCGTGCGTACGATTCCACGGCGAGGGCGCATAGTCGTCAACGGCGGCGACGTCGCACTGGCGCGAGTGCTGGCGAGGGGCGCATGGAGCGAGATCGAGCGCTTCGACGTCGCGGATTCGTCGTCGCCGTCATCGTCGTGGACGATCGCCGATGACGGCGTCGTGATCGCGCTGGAAGGCGCGAAGGTCGGACGACTCGAGTTTGGCCAGACCGGGCGCCACAATCGGCTGAACGCCCTCTCGGCGCTGGCGGCGGCGCGGCACGCGGGCGTTCCTGTGGCCGAGGGTTTGCGCGCGCTCGCGTCGTTCCGCGGTGTGAAGCGGCGCATGGAACTGCGCGGCTGCGTGCGCGGCATCGCCATTTACGATGACTTTGCGCATCATCCGACCGCCATCGCGACGACGCTCGACGGGCTGCGGCGCACCGAGCCCAACGGGCGCATCCTTGCGGTGCTCGAGCCGCGGTCCAATACCATGAAGCTCGGGACGATGAAGGCCGCGCTGCCTGCCAGTCTCGAGCAGGCGGATCTGACGTTCTGCTACGCAGCGAACCTGGGTTGGGACGCGCGCGCGGCGCTCGCCCCGCTTGGCGCGCGTGCCGAAGTGTATGACGATCTCCGCGCACTCGTCGGCGCGGTTGCGGGCGCGGCACGCCCCGGCGATCACGTGGTCATAATGAGCAACGGCGGCTTTGGAGGCGTCCACGCGAAGCTTCTCGAAGCGATCGCGCGGTCCGACGACGACGTGCACGCCCATGCCGCGCAGCCACTGGGCCGATGAGCGGCTGACGCTCGTCTACCTGCACGGATTCCGTTCATCGCCGGCGAGCGGCAAGGCGAGTGCCGTGCGCGCAGCGGTCGCGCGTATCGAACCGGCGGTCCGCCCTAGACTGGAAGTGCCCGCGTTGCCCGATCGTCCCGCGCAGGCCATGCAGGCGATCGACCGGCTTGCGGCGGGCTGCAATCCTGCGCGGCTCGGCTTCATCGGCAGTTCGCTCGGCGGCTTCTACGCGACGGTTGCCGCCGAGCGTTACGGCGCGCGAGCCGTGCTGATCAATCCGACCGTGCGACCTGACTCAGATCTGCGCGACCATATCGGTCCGCAAACCAATCTGTACACCGGCGCGAGGTTCGAGGTCACCCTTGCGCATTTCGAGGAGTTGCGGGCACTTCGCGTCTTCAGCATCACGCGACCCGAACGCTACTTCCTGTTGGTGCAAAGCGGCGACGAAGTGCTGGACTACCGCGAGGCCGTCCGGTTCTACGCGGGAGCCTGGCAGTTCGTGGAGGGTGGCGGCGATCACGCGTTCGTGGCGTTCGAGGCCCAGTTGCCCGCCATTCTCCGGTTCCTCGGGGTGGCGCCCGACGCGGCGTGAGCCCGTCTCGAGCGGCGTCGCAGATTGGGATCGCCGCCAGTCGGAGATGACGCGTCCGCACAGCGACGCCCGAGTTAGCGACCCGCGCGATTCGGGCATACGTGTCCGGACCGCCACCACGCCGGCGTTTAGCGACCACCGCGACACGCGGAGTTCGCGAGGAGGAGGGCCGTTCATCACATGCCCGCCGTTGTGCGGTGCACATAGCCGGCCGATCCTCGTACGAGTTATGCTTGCGTTCATGACTTGGCGAAGTCGCCACGATTCCTCAACCATTCCGTTGCGCCGGGGCCACGAGCCACGGCGCCGTTCGCCGCCTACGCACGACTCCGCCTGACCGGCCTTCGTGTCGAAGGGTCGGCGCGCTTCTACCAAGGAGCATGCGATGGCAACCAGCACCCGCGTGGGCCGCGACCCCGCGTTCTCGCTTTCGGAAACCGCTGCGGACCTGATCAGCCGGGAAAAGGCCTTCGGCGCCCGCAACTACGACCCGCTCCCCGTCGTGCTCGCACGCGGGCAGGGCAGCTGGCTCGCCGATGTCGATGGCCGGCGATTTCTCGACCTGATGAGCGCCTATTCGGCGGTGAGTTTCGGCCACGGCCACCCGCGAATCGTCGCCGCGCTGATTGCCCAGGCGCAGCAGCTCGGGGTCACGTCGCGTGCCTATCACAACGACGAGCTGCCCTTCCTGTTCGAGCGGCTCACGCAGCTCACAGGGCTCGATCGGGTGCTGCCCGCGAATGGCGGCGCCGAGGCGGTCGAGACGGCGATCAAGGCGGCTCGCAAATGGGGCCACAAGATCAAGGGCATTCCCGAGGGGCGCGCGGAAATCATCGGGTGCCACGGCAACTTCCATGGCCGCACGATCACGGCAACCGGACTGTCGACGGAGCCGCAGTACCGTGATGGATTCGGTCCGTTCCCGACAGGGCTTTCGACCATTCCCTACGGCAACGCCGATGCGCTTGCGAAGGCGATCACGCCGCGGACGGCGGCGTTTCTCGTCGAACCGATCCAGGGTGAAGCGGGCATCGTGCTCCCCCCGCCCGGTTATCTCGCGCGCTGCCTGCAGATCTGCCACGAACGTCATGTGCTGATGATCGTCGATGAAGTGCAGACGGGCCTCGGGCGCACGGGCCGATTCCTCGCGTGCGAACACGAGGGCGTGAAGCCCGATGGGGTCATCCTCGGCAAGGCGCTCGGCGGCGGACTCCTGCCCGTATCCGCCTTCGTGGCGACCAACGACGTGATGCAGGTTTTTCATCCAGGGGATCACGGAAGCACGTTCGGTGGCAATCCGCTCGCTGCGGCCGTCGCGATGGCTGCGCTCGACGTGCTGCACGACGAGAAGTTGGTCGAACGGTCCGCCGAGCTCGGTGCATGGCTGCTCTCGGAATTGCAGGATCTCCGCGGTGCCATCGTGCGGGACGTGCGAGGGCGCGGACTCTTCGTCGGCATCGAAGTCGACGGCGAGCGTATTTCGGCGCGGCCCGTCGTCGATCGATTGCTCGCGCGCGGCATCCTGTCGAAGGACACGCACGGTACCGTCGTGCGCATCGCGCCGCCGCTCAACATTCCGCGTGACGATCTCGAGTGGGCGATCGCTGAAATACGCGCGGTCTTCCGCGATCTCGAGCGAGACCTGAAGCGAGCCGCATGAGTTTCGCCGAAGGAGTAAAGGCGGCTCGTCGCGGCTGAATCCGGGCGGCGGCGCGGCCGTCTCGACATTCGTGCAAACGTGTTGCGCGTTGGAGACGGCGTATGCTTCGCGTCCCGGGCACTGGGCGCATCCGGTCCATGCGTCCGTCCCATCGATGCGCAACGCAAGTTCGCTCGTCATCGTTCTCGCATCGATCGCATCGATCGCCGTCAGCGCGGCGAACGCCGCGGGTCGGATCTGCATGAGCGCCGACACGTTGACGTTTGGTCAGCGCGCCGTCGGCAGCAGCACGTTGGCCTCGGTCGTCGTGTCGAACTGCGGAACGGAAGCGTGGAGCTTCATCGACGTCAGCCCGCACGCCGCGACCAATGCTGCCTATCGCATCGACTCGGCATGCTTAACCGGGATGACGCTCGCGCAAGCTGCGACATGCAAGGTCGACGTCCATTTCGAACCCCACTCACCGGGCCAGGCGTCCGGCGCGTTGTGGCTGCATAACACGACGTCCACCCCGATCAGCTCCTGACCTTTTACGGACGCGGGTACGGCTACGCTTCAATTCATCTGCGCCATCGCAGACTTCGGTGCGCAAACCGTCGGCCGCGAGACGCCGGCGCTCGTCGTAGGCCTGAAGAACGCCGGACCGTCGCCGCTCGTACCGAGCGCGCTCGTGCTGAACGGGATCGATGCCTACGATTTTCGGGGCACGTCGGGTGCCGGCTGATTGCGGAATCGGTCGAGCGATCGCAGCGGGTGCCACATGCACACTTTCCCTCTTCTTTGGACCGCGCGACATCGGGCAGCGACAGGCGACGCTCGTCGTAGATGCACCGCAGCTCGCCGCGCTGGCGTTCCTCACGCTGACCGGCCAGGGTGCGCCGTCCGCGGCCGTGCCGGATACCATCGACGTCATCGAATTCCACAACTCACGTGATGGCCAGTATTCATCACAGCCGATTCGCGTGAAATCGGCTTGCTCGACGGTGGCGCGCTCGGTTCGTACTGGTCGCGCACCGGCGCGTCGTTTCGCGCTTGGCCGACCAACGATGCGCCGGACAGCGCGGCTGCCCGTCTGCCGCTTCTTCGGGACGCCGGGCGTGGGTCCCAATTCGCATTTCTATACGGCTTACGAGTACGAATGCGCGATCGTTCGCACGACTCCGAAGTGGATCGAGGAAGGCGTCACTTTTCGGGCGCGTCCGCCCATTCAGGGGGCGTGCGATTCGGGCGACACGACCGTGCTGCGACTTTGGAAGGCCAACGAAGCGATCGTCGCGTCGCGGCGCCGCTATGTCGTGGATCGCGCGCTTGCCGACGCAATGCAGCGCGACGGATGGGGCTCGAAGGCCCGGTGTTCTGCGCGCCTGGATCTTAATCACCGCTCGTCGTGCATGGCATTCCGCCGCGCCCACTCCTTGGAGCGCCGCTCGTCATGCATAACGTTCCGCCGCGCCCGGATTTTGGATCGCCGCACGTCCTGCATCGCGTTTCTGCGGGCCTCGATCGACGCCTCCCCGCATCGGGCGGCCGGTGTGCCGAGCCTCGATCACCGGGAGACGCGCTAGTATTCGCCCCCATGGGCGCTCCCACACTCGCCGGCAAGCTCGTCGTCGCAATCAGCTCGCGGGCGCTGTTCGATCTGACGGAGAGCCACCGCGTCTACACCGAGCTCGGCGTCGACTCCTATCATCGTTATCAGATCGAGCACGAGGACGAGCTGCTCGAGCCCGGACCCGCATTTGCGCTCGTTACGAAGTTGCTGCGGCTCAATCGACTGTCGAAGCAGTACGTCGAGGTGATCCTGCTTTCGCGGAACAGCGCCGACACCGGATTGCGTGTCTTCAACGCCATCAAGCATTACGGTCTCGACATCACGCGCGCCGCGTTCACGAAGGGAGAGCCGACGTCACGCTATGTGCCTGCATTCGGCGCTCACCTGTTCCTTTCCGCCGATACCGACGATGTGCGGCGCGCGCTCGAGGATGGCTACGCAGCAGCGACGATCTTCCCAAGCGTGTTTCGCAACGAGACGGACGAGCTCCGGATTGCGTTCGACGGTGACGCCGTGCTGTTCTCGGACGAGGCCGAACGGATCTACCGAGCCGCGGGACTTGCCGCCTTCGCCGAGAGCGAGCGGGACGCGGCCGCGACGCCGCTTTCGGGCGGACCTTTCAAGGACTTTCTCGCGGCGCTGCATCGAATCCAGGCCGACTTTCCCGAGGATCACAGTCCGATCCGCACCGCGCTCGTCACGGCACGCAGCGCGCCGGCGCACGAACGGGTGATCCGCACGCTTCGCGCGTGGAACATCCGCATCGACGAGGCGCTCTTTCTCGGCGGACTCGACAAAGGCGAGTTCCTGCGGGCGTTCGGCGCGGACATCTTTTTCGACGACCAGCGGCGGCATGTCGAGTCCGCGGCACACCATGTCTCCGCGTGCCACGTTCCGCACGGGATTGCGAACGAATGATGGCGACGCTTGAAGAACCCGGGCGGATCTTGCGCACGGCGGACGGCCAGCTTCATCCGCTCGCGGTACCGCTGCGCACGGCGCACGGTGCGCGGGAACTGCATCGAGCAAATCGAGTTCGAAGCGGCATGCGATGCTCTTCGCGTTGCCCATTGGCCGCCCTCGTCGCGGCAGCTGCCTTCGCGTGCGCGGTAACGCTGCCCGCGCAGGCCGACGACTATCGGATCGGCGTGCTGCACGTCGAGCGGATCCTGCAGCAATCCGCGCC
>JBKPOL010000084.1:0-7657 GCA_046733075.1 Pseudomonadota bacterium
GTCCCGCACGCCGCCCACGCAGCGATTTGATCAGCAGTCCCGTCTCTATGCCCACCGGACACGCCGTTGCGCACAGCCCGCACGCCGCGCATGTGTCGATGCCGTGATAGTCGTACAGCCGGCGCAGCGCGGCGCTTTGCGCAGACCCCTGCGCATCGCTTTCAAGCCGGGCGATCTCGCGCCACCCCACGATCCGCTGGCGTGGCGAGAGCGTCAGGCCGCGCGATGGACACTTCGGCTCGCAGAATCCGCATTCGATGCAGGCATCGACGAGCGGATCGGCTCTGGGCAAGGGCTTCAGGTTCTTGACGTGCGCGTCGGCGTCGTCGTTCAGGATCACACCGGGGTTCAGCAGGTTTTCCGGATCGAGGAGCCGCTTGACCGCGCGCATCAGCCTGTAGGCGTCCGCTCCCCACTCGAGCTCGACGAAGGGGGCGATGTTGCGTCCGGTGCCGTGCTCCGCCTTGAGCGAGCCGTCGTACTTCCCGACGACCATCGAGCAGAGCTCTGCCATGAACCGCCGGTAGCGGTCGACCTCGACCGCCGAATTGAAGTCCTGCGTGAACACGAAATGCAGGTTCCCTTCGAGCGCATGGCCGAAGATGATCGCGTCGGGATAACCGTGTGCGGCGAGCAGCCGCTGCAGATCGAGCGTTGCCTCCGCGAGCCGATCGACCGGAAACGCGACGTCCTCGATGATGACCGTCGTTCCCGTCCTGCGCATCGCGCCGACCGACGGAAACATTCCCTTGCGAACATTCCAGAAGCGCGCGCACTCCGCGGCGTCCGTTGAGAAACGCACCGGTTCGAAGGTGGGGAGCGGCGCAAGCGAGGCTTCAACCGCCGCAATCTGGGTGGCGAGATCCTCCGGGTTGGCGGCGCGCGTTTCCACGAGCAGCGCGGCACCATCAACGCCCAGCGCACGGATGCCCTCGGGAAGCCCGGGCTTGCCCTCGACCGACCGTAGGGCGGCGCGATCCGCAATCTCGACCGCTGCGACGGGAGCGTGTGCAAGCACGGTCACGGCACGGCACGCGGTCTCGAGCGTAGTGAACAGGATCAGCGCGCTCGCCTTGGCCGCGAAGTCCGGTACCGTTTCATACGTGATCTCGCTCAAGAAACCGAGCGTACCTTCGGATCCGATCATCAGATGCGAAAGGATGTCGATCGGATCGTCGAAGTCGACCAGCGCATTCAGGCTGTAGCCCGTCGTATTCTTGATCCTGTACTTGTGCCGGATGCGGCCGGCAAGCGCTGCATCGCTCCGCGTTCGATGCGCGAGCTCCGCAAGACCGCGCAACAGGTCGTTGCGGCGCTCGCTGAACGCGCGGCGGCTTGCCACGTCGCCCGTGTCGAGCACCTCTCCATCGGCAAGCACGATGCGCATGCGGGCCAGCGTGTGGTAACTGTTCTGCGCGGTTCCGCAGCACATACCGCTCGCGTTGTTCGCCGCGATGCCGCCGATCATCGCAGCGTCGATCGAAGCGGGATCAGGTCCGATCTTCCGGGCGAAACGCGCGAGTTGCCGGTTCGCCTCTGCGCCAATGACGCCCGGGCCCAGCGCGATGGTTGCACCTTCGGCGCCGATCTGCACGCGTCGCCATCCATCGCCGAGGAGCACGAGCACGGAGTCGGTGATCGCCTGTCCCGACAGGCTCGTTCCCGCCGCGCGAAACGTCACGGGTGTCCGGCGCTTCGCGCACGCCGCAAGCAACTGCCTCACTTCGCCTTCGGTCTCGACGACGACAACGATTTGCGGGATCAGTCGGTAGAAGCTCGCATCGGTGCCCCATGTCAGCAGGCGCAGCGGATCGGTGATCAGCCGCTCATGCGGAAGAAACGTCGCGAGCTCCGCGTGCAGGCCGTCGTAGGGCGGCCGAAGCGGCGTCCCGTCACGCGATCGATGTGACGCCTGCACCCGCTTGCGCTCCCGACCAACGCCTCTAGTGCACGACGAGCGTCGTGAAGGGCCACACGTAGGCTTGCGCCATCACGAGCAGGCCCATGAGCGCGGCGAGCGCGAGGCTATGGAAGAACACGTAGCGAAGGATGTCACCCTCATGCCCGTACCACTGCGTCGCGGTGGATGCGACGACAATGCTCTGTGCGTCGATCATCTTGCCCATCACGCCGCCCGAGCTGTTGGCCGCCGCCATGAGCACCGGCGACAGTCCGAGCTGCTCCGCGGACACCTTCTGCAATCCTCCGAAGAGGACGTTCGACGACGTGTCGGAACCCGTGAGCGCAACACCCATCCAGCCGAGCAGCGCGCCAAAGAACGGGTAGAACCAGCCTGCGTTGGCGAATGCGAGACCGAGTGTCGAATCGAGGCCCGCGCCCTTCGTCGTATAGCCGAGTGCGAGCATCGCGGCAATGGTCAGCAGCGAGAAGCGCACGAGCTTCAACGTTCTTCCGTACGTCTGCACGATCCTGCCCATGCCAACGCCCATGACGATGCCGGAGATGATCGCTGCGATGAGAATGCCGGTACCGGTCGCCGAGAGCCAGTTTAGCGTATACACCGCGGCCTCCGGCGTCGGCTTCGCGACGACGGGGGGAACCCGCACGACCATGTTGTGCAAGCCTTCGATGGGGAATTTCGGCGCCGAAAGCGCGTTCAACCAGTCCTTGATCTGCGGTAGCCCCCAGAGGAACACGAGCACGCTGAGGATGAGCCAGGGCGTCCACGCCTTAACGATCTGGTTCCGCGTGAAACCGTGGCGCACCGCCGTCGACTCGGCTTCCGCGTAGGACACGGTCTCGCCGTCGCGCGATGCGCTCGTCCACACCCGTTTCGGATGCCATACCCTGAGGAAGAGCGCGAGCGCGGCCATCGAGCTCATCGCGGCAATTACGTCGACGAGCCAGGGGCCGTGGTAGTTCGACACCAGGAACTGCGGCACCGCGAACGAGACGCCGGCGACGAGGATGGCGGGCCAGATCTCGAGCATGCGACGGAAGCCGACGAATGCCCAGATAAGCCAGAAGGGGACGAGAACCGAGAAGAACGGCAGCTGCCGGCCGACCATCGCGCTCAGCGCCTGCAGATCGAGTCCCGTTACTGCGGCGAGCACGACGATCGGCGTTCCGAGCGCCCCGTACGCGACGGGTGCCGTATTCGCGATGAGCGATAGTCCGGCGGAGGCCAGCGGGGAGAAGCCGAGTCCCATCAGGATCGCCGCCGTCACTGCCACCGGCGTTCCAAACCCGGCCGCACCTTCGAAGAACGCGCCGAAGGAGAACGCAACGAGCAGCAACTGCAGCCGTCGATCCGTCGTGATGCCGGTGATGCTCTTCTGCAGCACGTCGAATAACCCGGTGTCCTTTGTCAACTGATACATGAAGATGACGTTGAGGACGATCCAGCCGATCGGCAGCAATCCGAACAAAGCGCCGTATACGGCCGTCTTCCCCGCCATCGCAGCCGGCATGCCGAACGCAACGATGGCGACGGCGAGCGCGACGATCAGGCCGAGCAGCGCGGCGTAGTGCGCCTTGACGTGAAAGAACGCGAGGCTTCCCAGCAGCACGAAGATCGGCAGCGCCGCAACCAGCGTGGACACGACCTGGTTGTGGAATGGATCGTAGACCTGGCTCCAGCTCATTCTTCTTCTCCCTGCAGCAGGACTTTGGGCGGCGTTATTCGTGGCGCAAGTTAACCTCCCATCGTCCGGCGATGGTTGATCTACATCATGGTTCCGTATCCCCGGACGGCATCGCTTTGAGCAGGCACGGAAACCGGGGGCGTCGGCGCGGCGGCCGGCCGCCTGCGTCGTGGTGCGCCGCAAACGCTATCCGTTGATCCAAATCAGAAGCAGGCGCTTGCGACGCGCATAACTTAGCGCCTTCGATTGTCGCCCTGGCGTATCGATGAACCCCTACGTTGCATTCCTGCTGTACCTGATGGCGATCCTGGGCTTCGTCGGCGTCACGCTTTTGATGAATCGCGCGCTTGGCCCCAAGCCGATCGCCACGGCGATCAAGCTCGAGCCGTTCGAATGCGGGGCAACGCCCGTCGAAACGCAGAACGTGCGCCCCGTCCCGATCAAGTACTACGGCGTCGCCATCGCGTTCATGCTGTTCGACCTCGAAACGATCTTTCTCTTCATCTGGGCACTCGGCGCCCAGCCGCTGTCGAGTCTCATGCTGATCACGTTCTTCCTGTTCACGTTCCTGCTGGTCCTGATGCTGCTGTACGTGTACCGGTCCGGCGTCCTGGAGGCGGTGACCGAATGAGCACGCGGACCATCCCGGTTCGAGCCGTGACCGGTGCGCCTTCGCAGGCCTTCGAGTACCTGTCGACGAAAAAGGACGAGCTAGTCGGATGGGCGCGCAAGTTCTCGCTCTTTCCCTATCCGTTCGTCACGGCCTGTTGCGCAATGGAATTCATGGCGGTCAGCTCGACGCCTTACGACACCGACCGCTTCGGTGCGGCGCTGCCGCGCTTCTCGCCGCGTCAATCCGACCTGCTGATGGTCGTTGGAACGATCAGCCACAAGCAGGCACCCGTGCTGCTCAAGGTGTATGAGCAGATGTGCGAGCCGAAGTGGGTGATGGCCTTCGGCGCGTGCGCGACGAGCGGCGGCTTCTACCAGAACTACGGCGCGGTCGCCGGGATCGACAAGATCATCCCGGTCGACATCTACGTGCCCGGATGCCCGCCGCGGCCGGAAACCGTCATCGACGCGATCATGAAGCTGCAGGACAGCATCGGCCGCGCTCATCACCCAATCGTGACGGCGGATTTCTGAACGTGGAGCCGACGCTCATCGAGCGCGTGCAGCAGGGACTCGGTCTCCCTGCGGCCGCCATGTCGCTGTCGCACGGCGTCCTGGCGATCGAAGTCGGTGCAGCGGAGGTGCTGCCTATCGCGACGCGTCTTGCGACCGAAATGACGTTCGATCTGCTGCTCGATGTGACGGCCGTCGATTGGCCGCACCGACCTGCGCGTTTCGACGTGGTTTATCACTTCTACTCGACGGCACATGCCGCACGCGTCCGCGTGAAGACAAGCGTCACGGAAGCGAGCCCGGTCGTCGATTCGCTGATCTCGCTCTACGGCTCCGCGCATTTCATGGAGCGCGAATGCCACGACATGTACGGCATCGTGTTCCGTGGCAATCCCGATCTCCGACCGTTGCTGCTGTACGAAGGCTTCGTGGGGCACCCGCTCCGCAAGGATTATCCGAAGGAGCGCGAGCAGCCGCTCGTGCCGTACCGGAAATGAGGGAACGCGGCTTGTGGACATGAACCTGCCCAATCCGGTGCGCCCGGCCTTCGAGCGCGGCGAAAGCGAAGACGACGTCGTCGTGAACATCGGCCCGTCGCATCCGGCAACGCACGGCACGATCCAGGTGATTGCCGCGCTGAACGGCGAAAAAGTGCGCCGTGTCGACGTTCATTGCGGGTACCTGCATCGCGGTTTCGAGAAGGAGTGCGAATCGCACACGTGGGCGAACCTGATGCCCTACGTCGACCGCCTGAACTACTGCTCGGGGCTCGTCAACGATTTCGCGTATTGCGAAGCCGTCGAGAAGCTGATGGGCATCGAGATCACGCCGCGCTGCCGCTACCTGCGCACGCTGCTGTCCGAGTACTCGCGCGTCGCGGATCACCTTACATGCATCGCCGCGTCGCTGATGGAAATCGGCGCAATGACGGCGTTCCTGTACCTGGTGATGATCCGCGACTACATCTACGAGCATCTGGCGGATTTGACGGGCGCGCGGGTGACGTACACGTACGGCCGCATCGGCGGGCTCGCGCACGACCTTCCCGACGGCTGGCTTTCGCGCCTCGAGGAAATCCTTACGCAATATGAGGTGTTCGTCGGCCGCATCCACGGACTCATGGATCGCAACCGGATCTTCATCGATCGTACGCGGGACGTCGGTGCGCTTTCGACGGCGGAAGCGATCAACTGGGGGTTCACCGGACCGATCCTGCGCTCCACCGGTGCCCCGCGCGATCTGCGGAAGGACATGCCGTACCTCGCCTACGCGGAGCTCGATTTCGAAGTGCCGGTGGGCATCAACGGCGACAACTACGACCGCTATTACGTGCGGATGTGCGAAATGGACGAGTCCGTGCACATGATTCGCCAGCTCGTCGACATGCTGCCTGCAGGGCCGATCAACGTCGACGACCGCCGGTGCGTGCTGCCCGAGAAGCGGCTCGTGTACACGGAGATCGAATCCCTGATCAACCATTTCAAGCTGATCATGGAAGGACCGCAGGTGCCCGCCGGCGAGGTGTACTCGGCGCAGGAGGCACCGAACGGGGAACTCGGCTTCTATATCGTCAGCACCGGCGGCGGCCAGCCGTACAAGCTGCACGTTCGGGCACCGAGCTTCGTGCACATGGGCGGCCTGCGACGGCTGCTGGAGGGCTACCAGCTCGCCGACATCATTCCGACGTTCGGATCGGTGAACATGATCGGTGGCGAGTGCGATCGATGAGACCCGACGCGTCCGTCGCAGCGAACGGGATCGGCCGCTCGTGAAGCACCTGATCCCGGAATTCGCCGTCATGCGCAGCCGATTCCCGGCCGGGTTCGAATCGTCGCTCGTCCTGCCGTGCCTGCGGCGCATCCAGGAAGACCGCGGACACGTTGCGGACGAGGACATCGACGCTCTCGTCGCCTACCTCGGCGTGCCGAGAATCCAGATCGAGGAAGTGCTGAGCTTCTACACCGAGTTCCGTCGCACGCCGATCGGACGCTTTCATATCGCCGCGTGCCGCAACGTCTCCTGCTCGCTGCGTGGATCCGAAGAAATCGTCGCGCATCTTTGCACCGTGCTCGGCATCCAGCCGGGGCAGACGACGGCCGATGGCCTGGTCACGCTGTCGACGGTCGAGTGCCTTGCCTCCTGCGGTACCGCACCCGTCGTGACGGTGAACGGTGCATATCACGAGGACATGACCGCCGCGAAGATCGACACCCTCCTCGCGACACTCGCCTGACATGCCGAACACGCGGCTGCTGATGACTTTTCCCGTGACCGCGACGTCGCATACGCTCGCCGAGTACCGTGCGCGCGGGGGTTACACGGCACTCGACAAGGCGTTGCGACAACTGACGCCGCAGCAGGTCACCGCCGAAGTCAATGCGTCGGGCATCCAGGGGCGCGGGGGCGCGGCGTTCCCCATGGGCCGCAAGTGGGGTGTGATCCATCCGAACGACGGACAACCCCACTACCTGTGCGCAAACGCCGATGAAGGCGAGCCGGGCACGTTCAAGGATCGGTGGATCCTCGAGAACGCGCCGCACCTCCTGCTCGAGTCGATGGTCATTGCCGCGTACGCGTTGGAAGTGCGGCATGCGTTCGTCTACATCCGGGGCGAGTTCGATCTCCCCTACCGGCGCCTCGCGGGTGCGCTCGAGGAAGCATACGCGGCCGGGTATCTGGGCGCCGACATCATCGGGACCGGTTTCGCCTGCGACATCGTCGTCTATCGCGGCGGTGGGTCGTATGTGTGCGGCGAGGCATCGGCATTGATCACCTCGATCGAAGGCAAGCGCGGCTATCCGCGCAATCGTCCGCCGCGCCTGACAGTGCGCGGCCTCTACCAGCGCCCCACGGTGGTCAACAACGTAGAGACGCTTTCCAACATCGCCTGGATCGTCAATCACGGGGGCGAGGCGTTCAGCAAAGTC
>JBKPOL010000085.1:0-33605 GCA_046733075.1 Pseudomonadota bacterium
GCAGCGTGAAATGAATGAAATTCCGGCATCCGAAAGGCTAAGTCGTCTTCTCGCGCCCCGCGCAGCGCCTTTGGTTAGTGATCTCATGCTTGTTTCCAATCCGGTGGACGGATCACGGCTATGTAGCGAGCAACGTTCGCCAGGCCCCGAAGGCATAGTTCGTTACTGCAAATAGTTCGGCCGTCGCTGCGAGCTAGCACCGCCGCGCCGCCCCGTGGTAAGCGAGAGCCATTCGGCAACGAAGTTTGACTTGACGCGACCGTTCCTCTAATTTCCAGTCACTTTGATGAGCCAGACCCGGCGAGCGCCGGCCAGTACGGAGGCACTGTCGTCACGATGGTCCAGCCCTTAGAACGCGCCGCATCCCGACCAGATGCATTCGCCGGCGCGAGTTCCCTCGCGCAACGCCTAACGAGTTCATTCCGCAAGCGGTTGCTCACGGGCGTTCTGCTGCTCAATGTGGTCGTCGCCACGATCGTCGCCATTACGTTGTATGCCAGCTATCAGGCCGCGCAGAACAGCGCCGTCGTCGCGACGCAAAATCTCGCAAACCTACTGGCACACGATCTGGACGCCTCGTTCGACAAGATCGACCTCACCCTGCAAGCCGTCGCCGACGAAGCAAAGCGCCAACTCGGGGCCGGGGGGATAAATGGGTCTTTGCTGACGGCATATATCGCGCGGCGCTCGTCGGCTCTGTCCGATGTAGACAGTGTGCGCATCTTGGACCGTGAAGGGACCATTGTTTACGGTCCCGGTGTAGACCCGGCGGTTCGGGTGAGTGCGGCACATCGCAAATTCTTCATTCAACTTCGCGACAACCCCAATTCGGGCTTGGTCATATCTGAGCCCGTGCTCGGTCAAATCAGCGGCAAGTGGTCTATCGCGTTTGGGCGACGCATTGAGTCTCCAAATGGAGAATTCGCCGGGGTCGCGTATGCGGTGATGTTCCTCGAAACACTTCAAAAGCGATTTGCTCAACTTGACTTGGGTCCCCACGGTGTCGTGAGCCTGCGTGACTTGGAACTTGGAACTGTTGTGCGGTATCCAGAGCCGGCAAATCTGCAAACGGCGATAGGAAACCGCACTCACTCGGCCGAGTGGCCCCA
Source organism: Pseudomonadota bacterium (assembly GCA_046733075.1). GTDB lineage: Bacteria > Pseudomonadota > Gammaproteobacteria > Burkholderiales > Casimicrobiaceae > VBCG01. The sequence continues at coordinate 1,110 of JBKPOL010000085.1, forward strand.
AAGCTTGAAGGAAAACGCGGTCGAGGGTACGTATTTCGCAGTCGGGCTCGATAACCTCCGTCGGGCCCTGTCGTACCACAGGGTAGATAACCATCCGTTCTACGTGATCGTAGGGCTCTTGCCGGCCGACTATCTCGCGGGCTGGAAGCAGGATGCCTGGCGGAGCGCCTTCTTGTTAGGCATCTTCGCGTTGGTAACGCTCGCCTTTGCCTATGTCATGCGGGAAGCGTGGGACAGCCTGACGGAGCGGCGACGAGCCGAGCAGTTGTTAAAGAGCGCCTACGACACGGAAAGAAGTATGCGGGCGGAGGCGGAGCGAGTGAGCCGTCTAAAGGACGAGTTCGTCGCTAACTTGAGCCACGAGTTGCGGACGCCCATTGGAGCGATCATTGGGTGGTCGAAAATACTGACGGGAAGCAACACGCCGGAAAGCAGAATTCAGGAAGGGCTACGAGCGATCGAACGAAACGCGCGCGTGCAGGCGCAGATGATTGATGATCTGCTGGACATGCAGAGAATAGTGTCGGGTGAAGTTCACCTTGACCTGAAGCCGGTCGATTTGTGTTCGCTGGTGAAGGACGTGGTCGAGACGATACGACCGGCTTCCGACGCCAAGAACATTGGGATTGGATTGACGTTCGCCGCAGCTTCGATAGTGGTTGTTGGCGACTCGGTGAGAATTCAGCAGATCATTTGGAACGTGCTGAACAATGCCGTGAAGTTCACCCCCATGGGGGGACGGATTCACGTTGAAGTGCAGCAGAATCGTTCCACCGTTCAGGTCAGCGTCACCGACAACGGGGCGGGGATCGACCCAGCGTTTCTACCGCACGTGTTCGAGCGATTTCAATCGGCAGCATCACACTCCTCGCGTCAAGCGGGCCTCGGGCTAGGGTTAGCGATTGCGAAACATCTGGTGGAACTTCACGGCGGCTTCATCGGAGCCCAAAGTGCAGGAATTGGTCATGGATCGACCTTTTCGATCGGCCTTCCTGTCGCATCGTGCCTGCCCTCCACACCAAGTTTGGGGCGGGACGCCGAAGGACCCGAAACGGCGGGGGTTCCACAACCATCATAGGGGAGCACCGGCGTTCTACTTGCCCGTGGATGGGGTTGGTTTAGCGGCTAGTCGGCGCGTGCACCGCCGATTTGAGTTGTCCAGGCCGCCTTCGCGATCCGGTGAGATGGAGCATGGACAGATGCCTTTGCCCGCAAGCCGTACGGCGGAATCATCGATGCGTTGTTGTACGAGCGGTTAACGCGCAACGGGCTTGAGGACTATCATTTTTGTCACATCGCCTGGTTCCTTGCAGGAGGGGCACACCCGACGCATTGCATTAGCGGCGGTTCGAGCGCACGCTTTAGAGAACATGACGGACTTAGATAACGCAAAGGCAAAGGCTTCCTACGGAACGAACGATCATGCCAAGCAAGCAACACGAACGTAAACTCGCAGCGGCCATCAAAAAGATGGGCCGGTCGTTGTCGACGCACACGCGGTCAACGTTCAAACCCTCCGGCGCGGGGTCTAGGACGCTTGAGGAGTTCAAGGCTCGCCGCGCGGCGGAAAAGCTAGGGTTGCTGCCGAAGCCCGCGCCAAAACTCGCGGACCGCCACGAAATGGATGCGAGCGCCTCGAAGGTGACGAAGCTTACCGTGCGCCGAACGGGCTAAAGAACGCAAGGAAGCTTCGAGGTCGACTTCTTGCGCGTCAATGGTAGCTCGCGCCTGCAACCGAGGGCAGCCCTTGGCCCTCCCGGGCGAGCATCAGGCCGCCTTCGGCGATGCTTCTGATGATGCTCCGGGGACGTCCACCAACAGGCGCTCGTTCAACAGGGCTTCGAGCCGTTCCAAAGAGTATGGCTTGAGGAGGGCGATACCGCCCCGTTCCGTCACCGAGTCCACCACGTCGGGACGCCCCGTTACGAGTACGACCGGAAGGTCCGGCAACCGCTGGCCGATCAGGTGAGCAAGTGTGACGCCGTCCATTTCGGGCATGACCACGTCTGCGAACACAAGATCGACATGCAGACCAGCGTCGATAACGCGAATGGTTTCATCGCCAGATGCTGCGGTCAGCACTCGACAGCCGAACGCCTCGACGATTAGTCGCTCAAGCGCCGCCACCGAATCGGTGTCGTCATCGACGATAAGGATGACGTTGCCACGAAGTGGCTGTTCTCGTGTCACGGGACTCCCTCCCTCTCGCCATCTACTAGATCGTACAACCGGGCCGGCGGCCTTCCCATGCCACTGGTCGGGACATCAGTCGGCTCGTCGATAACGGATGCGGGCCATGTCGCCGCTCAACTCGGCGGGGCTTGGAACGACTGCAATCCAATTGCAGACCGAGATCTCCAAGCCAGTCCGAAGTTGCGGTACCGGCGTGCGGACGCGCGCTCAGATGAACTCCTGATTCCAAGGGGTCTCTCGGTGTCCACCATCGCCATTAATGCGATTAAGTAGAGCGGACGTACACCCCGGCGGACGCTATAAGGTGTACAAGGGGCATGGAGGTATCGGCGTGCCATGGTTCACCGTTCGTCTTCAGAGTGCCGAGGCTGTAAGCGTCGCCGAAACTGTTCGCGCCACCTACGCGAGATTTGTTGAACGGCCGAACTGGCCGATAGAGACCGCCGCTGCGTTCCTTCGATACGACCATCCGACCGGCGAGACGGACTTCTACTTTTCCCCCGCATTTGCAGAGACCGAGCCGTTCATGGTTCAGCATTACCACGCCGGCGTTTGCTCGCCGCCCACGCGCCAAGTTGGACTCGCGTTGCTGGTCGGACAGTCCGCGGCGACCGAGCTTCTTGTGGAATAGCAGTTGATCCATCGTCGGTGATGACCCGCCGTCCGAGTATTCCTACGCTGCAACCGATGAGACGCCGATTGCCGTGTCCCGAGCAAGCCGAGCAGTATTGTTGACAACACAGTCGCGTTTACACGTTCCAAGTGCCGACCGTGTTAATCGTCGAAGATAACCGCGCACTCGCCGATGCCGTCGCTGAGGTGCTGGGGTCGATTGGCTATTGCACGCTGGTCGCGCACGACGGCGACACCGCGCTGTCCGAGGTCAAGCGTTCGATACCGGAGGTCGTGATACTTGACCTCGAATTGCCCGCACTTGACGGGTTGGAGGTGGCCCGTCGAATACGACAGGGCTATGGCAATCGTATAAGGTTGATCGCCAATACGGCATGGCCCGACGACGCCGAGACGCATTCCAAAGCGGCAGACGCTGGCTTCGACGATGTGCTCATCAAGCCGACCTCCATCTACCAGATTCTCAAGGCGATTCAGCCGGGACGCCGCCAAACCACTGCGTCGTGAAGTCTTGCACGTGAGGTTCGATCGCGACTCGTGTGGCGAACCTTCGGTCATTGCTGCATACGAGGTCGCCACAACGCGTGTTGCGCGATTTCTTGCCGCGTTGCCCTGACGGTAAAGAGACGTTCACGTGAATGTTCGCCGGCCATCGGCCGGGTGTCCCGCCGTGTTGGACTCCATTACAATTTTACAGTCGGGTCTTCTACTTTACGGTCGGGTCTTCTTGGTCACTACCGCCATGATTACCTGTCCGAATTGCTCGGCCGTGCTCCGACGCGTTACAGGTCTTAATCGAGGGGATTATGCGTGAGGACTAAATGCTTGCTATTCCTGCTGTTCGCGTTCGGGAGCGTCGCGCAGGTTGTCGCATCTCCCGACGGCAAGCCACCTCAGTCGTCGCCGGGCGTGCAAGACGCGACCGCGTCGGCGTCTCATCGCCCTCACGACGCGTCGAGTTCGCAGCCGATCGTCCAGACGTCAATCGTGATGCGTGTCATGAACCCGCCGATTCCGGTCAAGGGCTCCGACGACCGCTTCCACATCGTCTATGAATTGCACGTCGAGAATGTCAAGGGCAAGCCGATGGCCTTCGCGCGGATCGAGGTCCTCGACGCCGAGCGCAACGCCGTCATTGGGACGCTAGAAAGCGCGGACATCGAAGATCGATTGATCGTACGCGAGCGAGAACACGTGCCGGGAACGCTCGACATTGCGCAATGGGGCATCGTTTACGTTCACGTGATCGTCGACGAAAACGACATCCCGCAAAGGCTGACGCACCGGTTCACGTTGAACATCGACACCTCAACGATGGTGGAAACGGGCGCGCGCACGCGTGTGCGTCGCCCAACGCGTCTCGTGCTCGATCCGCCCCTGCACGGAAATCAGTATGTCGCCGGCGACGGCTGTTGCGATTCGACGCGACATGTGCGCGCAACGCTCGCTCTGAACGGACGCTTCTTCACGGCTCAGCGTTTCGCAATCGATTGGGAACAGCTCAACGCCGACGATCGGATTTTCGTCGGCGAGTCCCAGCAGCTAACGAATTACGTGATCTACGGCAAACCTGTCTTCGCAGTGGCCGATGCACGCGTCGCGACGGTACTCAACGGTCTTCCCGACACGCCGCCCGGTGCATTGCCGCCCAACCTCCCCATCGAGCAGGCCGAAGGTAACCGCGTCATTCTCGATCTTGGCGACGGTCGCTTTGCGCTGTACGCGCATCTACAACCCGATTCGATCACTGTGCGTGAAGGAGACCGCGTGCGGCGTGGCGAGATACTCGGTCGTGTGGGGAGTTCGGGCAACTCGTCGGAGCCGCATCTGCACTTTCACATCACCGACGGGCCGTCGCTCACGTCCAACGGATTGCCCTACCTCCACTCGCGCTTTACTTCGTCGCGACGCGGCATTTCGACGGAGGCGTTCGATGCTGCGACGGCGACGGGTGTGCGCCTTGCCACCGAACCTGTCGCAGGAACTGCGGAGCGCAGGCGCGTGATGCCGCTCGATCTGTGGGTTGTCGATTTTTCCGATTAGCGCCCGAAAGATGATTTGACGTAATACGGTCGAGTTCGAGCGCTCGGTATAAGCAATATTCGCAGTGACCTCGCGCAAAAGTAGGGTGGCCGCCGTGCATGCTCCCCAAACGTCGGTGTCGCGCGCAGTACGCGACGTAGCGTCGAAGGAATCGATCAACGCGCGTCTCTACTAACCGCATCGGTCCGTGGTTCTACGTCCTCGTGCGCGGCGTCTGTCCAAACTGGGTAGCGCAGCCATTTGATGGAATCTACGCCGGCGATGCATGCGGCGATCGCGAGGTGGCAATTGCCCGTGCTCCAGTGCGGTCAACGAAGCGATCTCCTTTATCGACCACGATTCCTCGACGACGTTTGCGGCGGCAGCCCAGCGCAAATCGCATGTGTTCGGTCACTGCTGCTCACATGGGACGAGCACGGTGGTTCTTTGAAAGACACTGAAAAACAAAGACATAACGATTGGCGCTTCTGCGTCGCGCCAATGATGGATTGGACGGACCGGCACTGCCGGTTCTTCTTTCGCCTGATGACGAAGCGCACCCGTCTCTATACCGAGATGATCACCGCACCGGCGCTCGAGCATGGTGACGTTCCCCGGCATCTGGATTTCGATCCGGCCGAGCACCCGCTCGCGCTGCAACTCGGCGGAAGCGATCCGGCGTCACTCGCACATGCGGCCCGGCTCGGCGAGCGCTGGGGCTACGACGAGATCAACTTGAATTGCGGCTGCCCCTCCGAGCGGGTGCAGACGGGCAGCTTCGGCGCGTGCCTGATGGCCGAGCCGGCGCTCGTCGCCCAGTGTGTCGGCGCGATGCGCGACGCGGTTTCCGTACCCATCACCGTCAAGCATCGCATCGGCCTCGACGCGATTGACGATTTCGCTTTCGTCCGCGATTTCGTCGGCACGGTCGCACGGGCAGGCTGCGACGTCTTCATCGTGCACGCACGCAATGCGGTGCTGAAGGGGCTGTCGCCGAAGGAGAATCGCGAGGTGCCGCCACTGCGCTACGACATCGTCCGCCGGTTGAAGCGAGATTTTCCGTCGCTCACGATCGTGCTGAACGGCGGACTTGTCGAATGGGAGGCGATCGAGCGCGAGTTCGCGTTCATCGACGGCGTTATGCTCGGTCGCGCCGCTTACCACGATCCCTATCTGCTGTCCGAGGTCGATCGGCGCCTGTTCGACGAAACCACGCCGGCGCCTTCGCGCGCGCAGGTCGTCGAAGCGCTCGGCCTGTACGCAACTGCGCAGCTTGCCCGCGGGACCTCGCTTCGCGCCGTCACCCGGCACATCCTGGGTCTCTACCACGGCGTGCGCGGCGGACGGCGTTTCCGGCAGCTCCTGTCCGATGCCTCCCGATTGCGCGACGCCGATGCTTCGCTCCTCATCGATGCACTGAGCGTCGTCGAGTAAATCGGAGCACCTGTGGCAGGCATCGCGGAGCACCCGCGAGGCTAGGGCCGGACCCCCACCCCTACTTGAATACGGTGCTAATATCCGCGCCACCGTCTGTATTCGCGGCCCTGTGAATTCGATCGATTTCCCCCGCGTGCAGGCCCTGCGGACCCGATGACCGCCCCCTTCGCGCCGCGCCGGCTCACCATCGCCACCCGTGAATCGGCACTTGCGCTCTGGCAGGCCGAGCACGTGCGCGCGCAGCTTGCCGCACGCTACCGCGGCACGACCGTGGAACTGCTCGGAATCACGACCCAAGGCGATCGCATCGTCGATCGGCCGCTTGCGACCATCGGGGGCAAGGGCCTGTTCATCAAAGAGCTCGAGAACGCCCTTCGGGAGGGGCGCGCCGATCTTGCCGTCCACTCCTTGAAGGACATGCCAATGGACGTACCCGAGGGGTTCGTCCTCGCGGCCATCTCGGCGCGCGAAGATCCGCGCGACGCGTTCGTCTCCAATGATCATGAATCGATCGCCGAGTTGCCCGCCGGAGCGGTCGTCGGCACGTCGAGCTTGCGCCGCGAGGCGCAGTTGCGGGAGCGCCATCCCGGTGTTCGCATCGAATCGCTGCGCGGCAACGTGCACACGCGCCTGCGCAAGCTCGACGAGGGACGCTACGACGCGATCATCCTTGCCGCGGCAGGATTGAAGCGACTCGGACTCACCACGCGCATTCGCGCGCTGATCGATGCGGACGAATCGCTGCCCGCGCCGGGACAGGGCGCGCTCGCCATCGAGTGCCGGGCGGATCGATTGGACGTCCAGGGGGCCATTGCTCCGCTGGCGGACCGCGGCACCACGCTTGCTACGGCCGCGGAGCGTGCGTTCTCGCGCGCGCTGGGCGGAAGTTGTCACACGCCCCTCGCCGCCTACGCGGAATGGGAGGAGGATCGCCTGTGGCTTCGCGGGCTGATCGCGAGCCGAAGCGGAGACGACGTCATGCGCGGCGAGATGGAAAGCGTCGTCACGAATGTAGCGGAAGCGCGCACACTGGGCGGCGCGCTCGCCGACCAGTTTCTCGCACGCGGCGCGCACCGGCTCGCAGTTACGTCGGCATGACGGATGAAAGCGAGCGTCGAGCGTGAGCAGATGCGCATGAAGCGAGTGGCTCCCTGATGAGCGGCGACGTTTACCCGCTGTCGCCAGCGCCTCGCGCGCCTGGACCGCTCGAGGGCATCGGCGTGATCGTCACGCGGCCGCAACGGCAGGCGGCAATGTTCGCCTCCCGGATCGCGGCGCTTGGCGGCGCCCCAATCATCTGGCCGGCGATCGTAATCCTGCCGCCGCCCGATCGCGGTCCGCTCGAGCGCGCCCACGCGTCGCTCGCCGACTACGACATCGCCGTCTTCGTGTCCGCAAATGCCGTCGAATTCGGCGCACCGGCTGCCGGACGCTGGCCCGCACATATCGTGACCTATGCACCCGGCCCTGGAACTGCCGAGGCGCTCGCGGGAGCGGGCATTGCCAATGCCCAGGTGCCTGTGACCTCGCTCGACAGCGAGGGCCTGCTCGAGCTGCCCTCGCTCGCGGACGTCACGGGCAAGCGCATCGTCGTTTTCCGCGGTGAAGGCGGACGGGAATTCTTGGGCAACACACTGCGCGCTCGCGGCGCCAGCGTCGATCACGTGCCGTGTTATCGGCGCGTCGCCCCGCAATCGGGCGCCGAAGGACTGATCGACGCGATGCGCGAAGGCCGCGCCCACGCCCTGACGCTCACGTCGAGCGAGGGTCTGGACAACCTGGTTGCGGCAGTCGGCCCCGTCGGCTGCGAACTAATCGCGCGTCTACCCGTTTTTGCCGCGCATCCCCGCATCGCCGAACGGGCGCGCGAGCATCGGTTGCGTGCAATCGAGACAGCCGGCGGCGACGGCGGAATGCTGGCCGGCTTGCTCGAGTGGTTTGCGGGCCCTCCCCGCACAGCGGCGACGCGCACCGGATGAATGACGTTGTCCGGTCTTCGCATCGACAGCAACTTCGAAAGACGCTATGAACGACGTTGACATCCTGATCACGGCCCCATTGCCTCCATTTCTCTACGAGCCGCTGCGCAAGGACTATCGCTGCCACGACTACGCGGAGGCGCCCGACAAGCCGGCGCTGCTGCGCGACGTGTCGGCACTCATCCGCGGTCTCGTGCAGGGCGGAGGGACGGTAACGCCGACGTCGCTGCTCGAAGCGCTGCCGGGGCTCGAGATCATTTCGGTGTTTGGCGTGGGCTACGACGGCGTGCCGACCGACTACTGTCGCACGCGCGGCATCAAGGTCACGAACACGCCCGATGTGCTGACCGACGACGTCGCCGATGTCGCCGTGGGTCTCATCCTGATGACGGGGCGCGGCTTCGTGCGCGCGAACCGCTTCGTGCATGCCGGCGAATGGGTGCGACGCGGCCCTGAGCTAACGACGAAGCTCGGCGGACGCTCGGTCGGAATTCTCGGTCTCGGCCGCATCGGCAAGGCGATCGCAGAACGCGTGCAGGCGATGCGCATGCGTGTTTCGTACACCGGGCGCAAGCCGCAGGACGTGCCGTATCACTACGTTCCCGATGTCGAGTCGCTTGCGCGCGAGGTCGACTTTCTCGTCGTCGCGTGCCCGGGCGGTCCTGCCACGCGCCAGCTCGTCGACGAGGGCGTATTGGACGCGCTCGGGGCCAAGGGAACGCTGATCAACATTGCGCGCGGCTCGATCGTCGACGAACCGGCCCTCGTGCGCGCGCTCGCGAACAGGACGATCAAGGCGGCCGGCCTGGACGTCTTCGAGAACGAGCCCAACATTCCTCCGGAGCTCCTCGCGATGGACAACGTCGTCCTGTTGCCGCACGTGGGCAGCGCGACGCGCGAGACACGCCAGGCGATGGGTGACCTGTGCAAGGCGAACCTCGATCAATGGTTCGACCGGCGCTCGGTGCTGACACTGATACCCGAACTCGCCTCGGCTCCGTGATTACACGAGGCGGGCGCGCCCAATCGTCCCCAAATGCTGCCGAGCTCAGTCGTCCGGTGCAATCGGCGCTGCGCTGATGCGCTTTTCGGTCGGCTGGAACAGCACGGTGAACAATGCCGCCACAACGAGCGCGAGCGCGATCCATTCCTGGGGCCCGGGTCGCTCGCCGAGCAGTACGATGCCCGAGAAGACGCCGACGACAGGCACCGGCAGCGATGACAGCGACGACACCGCAACCGGCAGCGTGCGCGCGAGCGTGAACCACGCCCAATGCGCGAGCGTTCCGGCGAGAAAGATGTTGTAGCCGATCGCGAACCAGCCGCGCGCCGAAAGGTTGGCGAGGGCGACCGACAACGGCTGCGGGTCGAACACCGGAGCGAGCAGCGCGAGCGGTATCCAGCCGAGCAGCATCATCCATCCCGAAAGCGTGTTCTGCGCGACAGGAAGCTGCCATTTGCGCAGCAGCACCGTGCCCATTGCCCACGCAATCGCCGCGGCGAGAATCATCAGCGCGCCAAAAGGCGCCGCGCGGACGACGGTGATCTGCTCGCCGATCAGCACGGCCATGCCCGCAACGCCGAGCGCGAGGCCGAGCAACTTGCGACGCGACAGGTGCTCATGCAGCACGAGCGCCGCGATCATCGTCGCCCAGATGGGCATAGTGTAGGCGAGTATCGCGCTCCTCCCGGCGGGCATCTGCTGGACGCCAAAAAGCACGAAGCCGTTCCAGAAGCCGATGTTGAAGAGCGCGAGCACGAAAAGCCTCCGCCATAGCGCGCGGGGGATCGAAATCGACTCACCCGACAGTCGGGAGACGATCAGCATGCCGACGGCGGCGAGGGGAAGCGTCAGGCTGCGAAACGTGAGCGGCGCGAGCTCGGTCACGCCCATCTTGAGGATCGGCCAGTTGCAGCCCCACACCAGCGTGAGCACCAGAATCGGCCAAGCCGAACGCGTCATGGGAGCTGCGGAGGGGCGAGCGGTTGTGGCCATGTCGACGAACGGAATGCGAAAGGCGCGGCCGGGCCGCGATGATGACGGGGATTACGGGGGACTGCCGTACTTGCTTGCATGGAGCGCACGCGCCTGCGTGACCCACTCGTCGCGCCTGATGCGCCCGGGAAATTCCGCGAGGCGTGCGTCGAACTCGTCGATGTCGCGGTCGCTCCAGTGTGCGATCTGCCGGTACGTTCCGATGCCGAGCTGATAGAGCATCCGCTCGATGACAGGGCCAATGCCGACGATGAGCTTGAGATCATCCGGTGTTCCCGGCGCATCGAGGAGCGGCGGCGGTGCGTTGCGCTCGATGTCGATGACGATCTGGCGGTAGCGCGCGGTTTCGCCGCGCGCATCGGCGACCTCGCGAAAGAGGCTCCGACGGTCTTCGGCAAAGTCGAGCAGCTGCGGCATCGCTTCAGGCGCGCTGTCGCTGCGTGTGTTCGCGCCGGATAGCGGCTGCTGGTTCGGAATGGCCATCGACGGCGGGTTGCGCCGACCTTGACTTTCGCCGACGCGATACGCAACGACAATACCGATCGCGAGCGCCATCAACGCAAGCAGCGTGAATGCGGTCACGGATCGGCGCGGGCGGCTCTGGTGCGAAACGGTTGTCGGTGCCGTTCCATTGTATGCGACGGCAGCTCGCACGGCCAATCAATGAAACGCCGCGACTGCTTTGCGGTTTCCGCGCAATCCGGGAGTGATCAGGCATTCCATTCGGTCCGGCTGATAAAATTCGCCGCCACTTGAGTCGCCATGCAGACAACGCTGCCCGATTCGGAACGAGACGGCTCGGCCGCGCCGACGGCGGCGCCCTCACGCGCCGTCTCCGTGTCGAGCGTGCGTGCATTGTGGCTCGTCGTCGTCGTGGCGCTGCTTGCCGGCGCATATGCCTGGTTCGTTGAACGCCGCGATATGGAAGCGCTCCGTGCCGACGTCGCGCAACGGCTCACGACGGTCGACGCCTCCGCGGCCCAGGCACGCGCACGCGAGTCGGATCTTGCGAACGAGCTGCGCGATGCACAGGCGAAGCTGGCCTTGCTCGAGGCGCGCGTCGGCGAGTTCCAGTCGCAGCAGGCCTCGCTGGAAGCGCTGTATCGCGAGCTGGCGCCGTCGCGCGACGAGCTTGCGCTATCTGAGGTGGAGCAGATCCTCATGCTCGCGAGCCAGCAACTGTCGCTCGCCGGCAACGTGCAGGCCGCACTCGCGGGTCTGCAGGTCGCGGACGCCAAGCTCGCCCGACTCGATCGGCCGCAGCTTGCGCCGATTCGCCGCGTTCTTGCGCGCGACATGGATCGGTTGAAAGCCGTTCCATACGTGGACGTCGCCGGCATCTCGATCAAGCTCGATCAGTTGAGCGGAATCATCGATTCGCTGCCGCTTGCGAAGGACGAGCGCTTGCCGGTGCCGAAAGCGGTCGAGCCCTCGCGGGATGAGCCGGCATGGGTTCGACTGCTGCGCGATGTATGGAACGACATGCGCAACGTTATCCGCGTCGAGGTGTCCGATCGTCCTCCGCCACCGCTCGTGACACCGCAACAATCGTTCTTCCTGCGCGAAAACCTGCGTCTTCGCCTGCTGTCGGCGCGGCTTGCGCTGCTCTCGCGCGACGAGCGCGCATTCCGTGCGGACGTTCAGGCTGCCACGGCCTGGCTCAAGCAATACTTCGACGTGCAGAGCAAGCCGGTGCAGGTCGCGCTCGCGACGCTCGCCCAACACGCAACGATTGCAATGCCCGGCGAAATGCCGGACCTCGCGGCGAGCGTCGACGCCGTCCGGGCCGTCAAGGCGGCGGGAGAGCGGGCGCCGGAGCGCGCTCCCGCGCGCGCCAAATAGCGTGCGCGCGCTGATCGCGTTTCTGGTGATCGCCACGGCGGCGGTGACGCTGGCGCTGCTGTTTCGCATCAACACCGGTTACGTGCTGTTCGTTTCGCCGCCGTATCGGGTTGAGCTCTCCCAGAACGCATTCATCGTCATTGCGGTGCTGACGATCATCGCGCTCTATGCGCTCGTGCGCGCCGCCGTGCGGCTCGCGAATCTGCCGAAGGAAGTGCGCGAAGGACGGCGTCGCCGCCAGTTCGAGCGCTTCCGCAGCAAGCAGGACGCTGCGGTCGTCGCGCTGCTCGAAGGGCGGCACGGCAAGGCGCGCCAGTTCGCGCAGGAAGCACTTGCGATTCCACATTCCTCGCCGATCGCGGCGCTCGTCGGTGCGCGCGCCGCGCTCGAAACACGCGACTATGCCGGGGCGGCGTCGATGCTCGACCGCCCGGACACGCAGGCGACGAATCTCGCGGTTCCGCGCCTCATGCTCGAAGCGGAGCTTGCGCTCGAGCGCGGCCAGCCGGCGGACGCACTCGCGCGCCTTGCCGAGCTGCGGCGCGAAGCCGGTTTGCATACGGCCGCGCAGCGACTCGAGCTGCGCGCTCTCACTGCCGCCAATCGGCCGCAGGAAATTCCGGCGCTCGTCGACCAACTGGTGAAGCGCAAGGTATACGACCCTGAGCAGGGCGAGTTGTTGCGCGCGAGCGCGCACGCGGAAGCGTTGGAAAGTTTCGAGCACGATCCGGCGGGACTGCGCGCTTACTGGGCGCGTGTTCCGGAGAACGATCGGCTGCAGCCCCGGGTTGCACGCGCGGCCGCGACCAGCTTTCTTTCGCTTGGCAGCGACCGCGAGGCCGCGGACATCCTCGCAAGGACTCTCGAGCGCAACTGGGACTCGCGGCTCGTCCTGCTCTACGCGCAGTGCCGTGCGTCCGACGCGACGCGTCAACTCGAGACCGCGGAGCGCTGGCTGGTCACGCACAACCAGGATGCGGCACTGCTCTATACGCTTGGCCGCCTGTGCGAGCGACAGCAGTTGTGGGGCAAGGCGCAGACTTACCTCGAGGCGAGTCTCGCGCTCGACAATCACTGGCGAGCTCACGTCGCGCTGGGCGAGATGCTCGCCAGGCTCGATCGCCATGACGAGGCCAACGCGCATCTGTCCGCGGCGCTCAAGCTTGCACTCGCAGAGCTCGAGCGCCCGTGAAGAAGGTCAGCTCGCCTCGGACTCGGCCGCGTAAGTGAAGCTGTCGGCATAGAACTCCTCGGGCGGCAGGTTGCGGAGCGTCGTGAAATCGCGTTTCGCGGCGTCGATCATCGCGGGCGCGCCGCACGCGTAGACCTCATATCCGGAAAGGTCGCGAAAGTCGTCGAGCACCGCCTGGTGAACGAACCCGGTGCGGCCAGGCCACGCATCCTCGGCGGCCGGTTCGGACAGCACCGGGATGAACGTGAAGTTCGGATGATCGGCTTGCCATTGACCGGGCACGTCCGGCATGTACAAGTCGCGCTTCGCGCGCGCGCCCCAGTACAGCACGATCTCCCGCGGGATGCGGTGATGAAGCATGTGCTCGATGATCGCCTTGATCGGCGCGAATCCCGTGCCGCCCGCCACGAAGATCACCGGCTTGTCCGTGTCTTCGCGCAGGTAGAACGTGCCGAGCGGGCCTTCGAAGCGCAGGATCTCGCGGCCTTTGTACGTCGTGAACAGCGGGTCGGTGAAGAATCCGCCGGGCGTGTGGCGGATGTGCAATTCGAGCAGCTCGTCGGAATGCGGAGGCGTCGCGAGCGAAAAGCTGCGGCGGTGACCGTCCTTCAACAGGAAGTCGATGTACTGCCCGGGCAGGTATTGCAGGCGTTCGTTGGTCGGCAGCTTGAGTCGAACGATGGCCACATCCGCCGTCGGCTTTTCGATCGACTCGATGCGGCAGGGTAACCGCTTGATCTGAATGTCACCTGCGCGTCGAACCTCGCGCACCTCGATGACGACATCGCTCCGCGGACGTGCGACGCAGAACAGTGCGAGTCCCTTGCGCTTTTCGTCGTCCGTGAGCGTCGATGTCTGATGTGCGCCGAAGTCGACATCGCCATCGAGGATGCGGCCCTTGCAGGTGCCGCACGCGCCGTTGCGACAACCGTACGGGATCATCAGATCGGCGCGCATGGCGGCCTGCAGTACGGTTTCGCCAGCTTCGCACGCGAACCCGTGCCCGCTCGGTCGTATGGTAATCTGCAACGTCATTGCGGTTGGGTAGGCATCAGCATGGATGGTTCCTGCGCCGGATCGCGTGACGCAAGCGCTTGCCACCGCTGCGGCGCACTCCCCGCGCCGATCGCCCGATGCATCGAGTCTTGCTCATAGGATGCGGCGATATCGCGCTGCGCGTGGCAGAGCGCCTTCGGCATCGCGCTCGCCTCGTGGGACTTACGCGCACTCCTGACGACATCCGGAAGCTTCGCGGACACGGCATCGTTCCGCTGGTGGGCGACCTCGACGATCGACGAACGCTTGCGCGCCTGCGAACGGCGCCGTTCGCGGTGCTGCATTTCGCGCCGCCGCCCGGTGAAGGCCGGGACGATCCGCGAACGCGTCATCTCGTCGCCGCGCTCGCGAGCGCGCGGATTATACCCCGCCGTATCGTGTACCTCTCCACGTCCGGCGTGTATGGCGACTGCGCCGGCGCGCGGGTCACTGAAACGCGGCCGCGCCGCGCACAAACGCCCCGAGCAAAGCGCCGCGTCGCCGCGGAGGAGCGACTGCGCCGCTTCGCGATCCGCAGTCGCGTCACGCTCACGATCCTTCGTGTGCCGGGCATCTATGCGCCAACGCGCCTGCCTCTCGAACGCCTGCGTCACGACACGCCCGTACTCCGCGGCGAGGACGACGTCTACACCAACCATATCCATGCAGACGATCTCGCGCGCGCCGTGGTGGCCGCGCTTTATCGCGGTGGAGCGAACCGCACGTACAACGTGAGCGACGACAGTGAGTTCAGGATGGGCGAATGGTTCGACCTCGTCGCTGACACGTTCGATCTGCCGCGCCCGCGTCGTGTCCCCCGGGAGATTGCCGAGCGCGAGATCGCCCCGTCGCTGCTTTCGTTCATGCGCGAGTCGCGGCGACTTTCGAACGCGCGCCTGAAGCGCGAGCTTCGCGTGTCGCTCTCGCACCCGACACCGCGCAAGATGCTCGCAGAGATCGCCCCGCGCGCGCTCACTCGCCAGCTTGCGCTGCCTATCGATAACCTGCCCGCGTCGCGGCGGGTACGGATGAAACGATGACGGGTGCCGCCAGCGCGCAGCGGCGCGATGCGGCGCGGCGCAAGCTGACGCTCATGGAGCGGCTCGACGCCTACGAGCGGTTGATGCGGCTCGACAAGCCCATCGGAACGCTGCTGCTCCTGTGGCCGACGCTTTCCGCACTCTGGTTCGCTGCCAATGGAACACCCCGGTTGTCGCTGGTGCTGATCTTCGTCGTCGGCACGCTGGTTATGCGCTCCGCCGGATGTGCGATGAACGACTGGGCCGATCGCAACTACGATGGACATGTGAGGCGGACCGCCATGCGTCCGCTCCCCGCGGGCGTGATCGCTCCTTGGGAGGCGCTCGTCGTTGCCGCGGTCGGAGTTGTGGTCGCATTCGCGCTCGTTCTCTTCACCAACCGGACGACGATGCTGTGGTCGTTGCCCGCATTCGCCATCGCCGCCATCTATCCGTTCGTCAAGCGCTTCTTCGCCGTTCCGCAGGCGTTCCTCGGCATCGCGTTCTCGTTCGGCATTCCGATGGCGTATGCGGCCGTGCAGGATCAGGTGCCGCTTGTCGCGTGGGCGCTGCTCGGCATCAACTTCTTCTGGGTGATGGCGTACGACACCGAGTATGCGATGGTCGATCGCGAAGACGACATGAAGATCGGGATTCGCACATCGGCGATCACGTTCGCACGTTACGACGTCGCTGCAGTCGCCGCCTGTTATGTGATCTTTGTCGCAGGCATGGCCTGCTTCGGCTGGCTGTATGCGATGGGTCCCGCGTACTACGCAGGTCTCGCGGTTGCGTCGGGGATTGCCGTGCAGCACCTGCGAACGATTCGCACCCGGGAGCCTTCGGCCTGCTTTCGGGCGTTTCTAGGCAATCACTGGCTCGGCATGTCCATCTTCGTGGGCATCGCGGTCGACTACGCGGTGCGTTCCGGTCGTTGGCCGCACGCGTTGTGACCCGCGCCTCGTCCTCGGCGTGAAGCACGCCTCAAATCTCAGTCTTACGCGCGCTTCGTCGTTACGGCGATGACGCGTGGCGCGGTCCGGAGCAGGCGGGGCGCTGCTTCAGGGTCCGGCGAAACCGCGAAGATTGCGCCGCGCCGCCGCGGCTTGGCGCCTGTCATCGACGCCGATGCGCGCGTGCTCATCCTCGGCAGCTTTCCGAGCGAAGCGTCGCTCGCGGCACGGCAGTACTACGCCCATCCGCGCAACCACTTCTGGCCGATCCTCGGCACCGTATTGAATGAGCCGCTCGTGGAGCTGCCTTATGCCGACCGTCTGTCGCGCATCCGTGCGCATCGCCTCGCCATCTGGGATACGATCGTCGCCTGCGAGCGTGCGGGCAGTCTGGACGCGGCGATACGCAGCGCCGAGCGCGGCGAGGTTGCGCAAGTGCGCCGGATCGCGCGCGAATTGCGGGCGGTTTGCTTCAATGGACACATGGCCGGCCAGGCGCGAGGAGCGTGGGCCGAAGCCGGGTACGAAACGCTGGTATTGCCGTCGACGAGCCCGGCGTACACGAGGCCGTTCGCGGAGAAACTCGCTGCCTGGCGCGAGCTGCGCCGTTTTCTGGAGGAGCGTTGAAGCGCCTGCTCGTCGCGCTGCTGTGCGGAGGCGTTGCGGTGCAAGCCGGTGCGCGCCGTCTCGAAGCGGTGACGTTTCCATCGCTCGAACGCGATACATCCGGCGCCACCTTGATATTGCGCGGTGTGCTGCTGCTGCCACCGCGCGCCAAGCCGGCGGGCGGATTTCCCGCCATCATCGCGCTGCACGGCTGCGGCGGCATGTACTCCACCCGCGAGGGTCACGACGGGGACGTCGCCGAACGCCTGCTGCTTCGCGTCGAGCCGTGGCTGCGTGACGGCTACGCGGTCCTGTTCGCCGACAGCTTTCGGCCTCGCGGCTTCCGGGAGGTTTGCACGATCCGTCACGGGGAAGCGACGGTGTCGGCGACGACTCGCCGTCTGGATGCCCTTGGCGCACTCGCTTATCTCGCCGCGCGATCGGACATTGCGCGGGAGCGTATCGCGCTGGTGGGCTGGTCCCATGGCGGAAGCACCGCCTTGCAGGCGATCAACACCGGCGATCGCACGATCGGCGGTTTCTTTGCCCGGCAGGGTGCACCGCCCTTCTTCCGCGCGGCCGTGGCCTTCTATCCTGGCTGCGCAACGCCGCTGAAGGCGGGGGACCGGTATCGTCCGGGAACGCCGACGCGAGTTCATATCGGCGAGCTCGACGACTGGACGCCCGCGCACACCTGCGTCGATCTCGGTGCCGCGTTGAAAAGCCGCGATGCGGATTTCAGTGTCACCGTGTATGCCGATAGCTATCATGCGTTCGATTCGCCTACGGGCAAGGTCGTGCATCGAACGGACGTGCCGAACGGCGTTCGCCCCGGGTCCGGCGTGCATGTCGGTCCAAATGCCAATGCACGAGAAAGCGCGAATGCGAGTGTCAGCGCGTTCCTGCGCGAGCGGCTTTCGCCCTGATAATCCTCGGACCTCGCTCCTTGCACGAAGCTCACCCCATGAGAATCCTGTTGCGCCTCTTCCTGCTCGGAACCGCCTTGCTGCTCATGACCACGCTTCACGCGCAGTCCCTCGCACCCGACATCGTCGTGACCAAGGTCGTCGATGCGCCTGTCGCTGACGTATGGCAAGTCTGGACGACGGCCGAAGGCATCGAAAGCTTTTTCGCGCCGAAGGCCGTCAAAGTCGTGCCCGAGCCGGTCGAGGGCAACAGGACGTCGGTGACGCTGCGCAACTTCGGTTACGGCCCGGGCGAGGCATGGGCCAGGACGAAAGCCTATTTCGAGAGGGCATGGCCCGCCGTATGGCGAACCTCGAAAAGCGCTTCGCCAAGCCCTGAAGAGGCTCCGCCATGGATCTCGGACTGAGCGGGCGGGTCGTCGTTGTCACCGGCGGAAGCAAGGGCATCGGTTTTGCCTGCGCGGAAGCTTTTGCGCGCGAGCGCGCACGGGTTGCGCTTGTTTCGCGCAGCCGTGCGAATCTCGATTCAGCGATCGCAAGAATCACCGGCACGCAGCAGCCGCTGTTGGGTTTCGTCGCGGACCTGGCGGAGGCGACACAGGCAGCTCGCATGGTCGACGACGTGGAAGACCACCTCGGACCGATCGACGTTCTCGTGAACTCGGCCGGCGCCGCGAAGCGCTATCCACCCGAGGAGCTGAACGCAAAGGCATGGCATGACGCGATGGACGCGAAGTTCTTCACGTACATTCATCCGCTCGATATCGTGATCAAGCGGATGGCCGCGCGCGGAGGCGGCAGCGTCATCAACATCATCGGCGCAGGCGGCAAGACGGCGAACCCGGTGCACCTTGCCGGCGGCTCGGCGAATGCGGCGCTGATGCTCGCGACCGTGGGGCTCGCTGCGGCCTACGGCCCGCGCGGTGTGCGTGTGAACGCGATCAACCCAGGCGGGACGTTGACGGGACGCGTCCAGGAAGGACTGAATGCAGAGGCGAGGATGACGGGCTTGTCCGCTGATGCGATCCTGACCCAGCAGCAGGCACGCATTCCACTGCGTCGCCTCGGAATGCCGGAGGAAATTGCGGAGGTCGCGGTCTTCCTCGCCTCCACTCAGGCGAGTTACGTCACCGGCGCGATCATTCCGATGGACGGCGGCGCCGCCGCCGTCATCTGACGTTCGAAGTACCGCGCGCTTCCGGCGGGCTCAAGCGAGATCCGACGACCAGTCGGCCGTTCGCGCCCGAAGAACGAAGACGACGGCGCGAGGTAATTCTTCGAGGCAAGTTGCTGCCCGTACGGTATGTGCGTTCCTCGCGCGGTTCGTTTGATTGATTCGGCGTCGTGGTGCACCCGACACACAGAAGCAAAAGCGCGCTGGCGGAAGTCCGATGGTTTTGTATTGTCACAGCGGATCCTCCTTCCGAAGAGCCGTCGGATTATCCCACTGGCCGCCACGTGCACAATCCGGGTTTCGCAAACGGGTCGAATAACGGGATGAACACACCTTACCGAACATGAAATGAGCTACCGCGACCTGCGCGACTTCATCGCGCAACTCGAGGCGATCGGGGAGTTGAGGCGCGTTGCAGCGGCCGTCGATCCAAGGCTCGAGATGACGGCGCTCTGCGACCGTGCCTTGCGCGCACGCGGACCGGCACTGCTGTTCGAGAACCCGACAGGCACGTTCAGGGGTCCGAACGGGCAAACGATTCCCGTGCTCGGCAACCTCTTCGGAACGCCGGAACGCGTCGCGAGGGCGATGGGCGCTGACACATCAAATTGGCAGGCGTCGTTGCGAGACGTCGGCCGTTTGCTGTCGTTCCTGCGGGAGCCGGAACCGCCGAAGAGCCTCATCGATGCGTGGCGCACGACGCGGCCCGTGTTTATGCGCGTGCTGGACATGGCGCCCAAGGAACGCAGTTCGGGCGCGTGTCAGGAAGTCGTTTGGGAAGGGGACGACGTGGATCTCACGCGCCTGCCGATCCAGACGTGCTGGCCCGGCGATGCGGGGCCGCTGATCACCTGGGGTTTGACGGTCACGCGCGGACCGCACAAGAAGCGGCAGAACCTCGGCATCTATCGGCAACAGGTGATCGCGCCGAACAAGGTGATCATGCGCTGGCTCGCGCATCGCGGCGGCGCGCTCGATTTTCGCGATCACGCCCTCGGGTCGCCCGGCACTCCGTTTCCGATCGCCGTCGCGCTGGGAGCCGACCCCGCGACGATCCTCGGTGCCGTCACGCCGGTGCCTGATACGTTATCCGAATACCAATTCGCGGGGTTGTTGCGAGGTGGCCGCACGGAGATCACCCGGTGCCTGACTCACGACCTGCAGGTTCCGTGTGCAGCCGAGATCGTGCTCGAGGGTCACATCGAGCCGGACGCGACCGATGCGAGCGGCTACGAAACGGCGCTCGAGGGACCGTTCGGCGACCACACCGGTTATTACAACGAAGTCGAACGGTTCCCGGTGCTTACGATTGCGCGGATCACCCTGCGGCGAGATCCGATCTATCACTCGACGTATACGGGCAAGCCGCCCGACGAGCCGGCGATGCTCGGCGTCGCGCTGAACGAAGTCTTCGTGCCGCTGCTTCAGCGCCAGTATCCGGAAATCGTCGACTTCTATCTGCCGCCGGAAGGCTGCAGCTACCGGCTCGCGGTCGTCTCCATGAAGAAGCAGTATGCCGGGCATCCGAAACGCGTGATGTTCGGCATCTGGAGCTTTCTGCGCCAGTTCATGTACACGAAGATGATCATCGTCACCGACGACGACGTTCAGATACGCGACTGGAAGGAGGTGATCTGGGCGCTCACCACGCGTGTCGATCCCGCCCGCGACACGTTGATCGTGGGCAACACGCCCATCGACTATCTGGATTTCGCCTCGCCGGTCGCCGGACTCGGCAGCAAGATCGGCATCGACGCAACCAACAAGTGGCCGGGCGAGACGAACCGGCAATGGGGACGACCGATCACGATGAGCCCGGACGTCGTCGCGCGCGTGGAAGTGATCTGGAATTCGCTCGAGGGGGAATCGCGCAGATGATCATCGTGCAGCGGCGTCGGCCCGCAACAGGCGCTCGACGTGTCGAAGCACGCCCGCGAGCGGATCGAGCGTTGCTTACCTGGTCGCTTACCGCCGGTTCATCAGGAGGCCGATCAGGAAGCCCGCAGCCGCGGCCGCGCCGATCGCGGCCCACGGATTTTCGTGCACGTAGTCATCGGTTGCGCGAGCGGCGACGCGCGCCGTGTCCATTGCTTCGCCTTCGAGCTCCTGGAGCCGCAGCTTCGCTCCGAGAAGCTTCGCTTCGACCTGAGCACGCAGGTCCTTCGCGCGTTCGCCCGTTTCGTTGCCGGCGCGGCGAAGAAGCTCCTCGGCTTCCGTCAGCATCGCGGAAAAGTCGTCGAGCAGCGTTTCGCGGGAGAGGTTCATGGTCGACTCCTACTGGTGTGCCGGGGGATCGGCGGGACGAAGCGCGCTGAGCTTCGCGGGTGTCGGATTATAGCCAGGTTCAACTTGCATCGCGTTTCGAAGCGTGCTGTGATCGCGAATCATCCATCACCCTTTGCGAGACATGCCGAACCTGCGCCTGCCGGCGGTCGACCCGATGACGGTTGAAGAGAAGCGCGGCTCCAGTTATCCCGAGCCGTTCCGCTCACGGATGGGCGCGCGGGTGAAGCGACGCCTCGGCGAGGCGTGCGGGCTCACGAAGTTCGGCGTCAACCTGGTTACGCTCCCGCCTGCCGGCCAATCCGCCCTTCGCCACTGGCACACGCTCGAGGACGAATTCGTCTATGTGCTCGAGGGAGAGGTGGTGCTTATCACGAACGCCGGCGAGCAGGTGCTTCGCGCAGGCGAATGTGCCGGCTACCCCGCGGGGAAGGCGGATGGACATCACTTCATCAATCGCAGCGACCGCCCGGCCCGGTACCTGGAGATTGGCAACCGGAACCCGGCCGATATTGCGTACTACCCGGACGATGACCTTGCTTACGCGGACAACGCGTCCGGAGCCCTCGTGCACAAGGACGGTCGCCCGTATTAGCGCCTGCGACTGGCCTTGGGGTGCGGCCGCACTGAATCGCCACGCCTGTCTGGTCGCATCCAACGCCGAAGTCACGTAGAGCGAGCGACGAACACCCTTGATACCTGGGGGCGCCCCCCCATCTTCAGCGCGTTGAACCGCGGCTCCAACGGTGCAATGAAACCGCCTTACGGCTGGCTCCAACGATGGCGTAAACGGCTTTACGGTTTTCGTGTCCCGCGGCGGTTCGACGTCTTGCATACGCGCCCAACGCGTTCAACGAAGGCAACCGGAGGCTTCGATGGCTGATTACCAAGCGGTTCCGACAGGTTCCTCCACCGAGGACCTCTCGCGACGGCCGCCCGTTACCGCGGTGCTGGTGGTCTATGCGCTGTTCGCGATCGCAGCCGTTGCCGCGATCGTCGGACACGGGATGCTGGTCGGTGCGCCGTTGCTGACGATCATCGGCGTCGTTGCCGTCATCGTCGCGTACATCACACGAAGCGATGCACGCGGCACCTGGGCCGAGTCGCATCTCACTTGGCTAATTGGCACGTTCTGGTGGTCGTTTCTCTGGAACTGCCTGGGCTGGTTGCTGGCGGTGACGCTGATCGGATTGCCGCTGGCGATCGCGCTCTGGGTCGTGGCAACGATCTGGGTCGTCTACCGCGTGATTCGCGGCTACCTGCTCTTCCACGACAGCAAGCCGATCCCCGGCGTTTGATTTCGACCCGCTGCGAGCCCAGCGATCAATTGCGCTGCAGCTTCGGGTCCCACGTCGCCGCGTTTCGATACACCCACTGCACGAGGTAATCGAGCGCGGGTCCGGCACGCGCCGCGTTGCGGTCGTTGACGATTGCCACGACCGTGAACCGGCGCCCGGTTGCGTCGTTGACGTAGCCCGCGAGCGCCCGCACGCCTTCGAGCGTGCCGGTCTTCAGCAACGCCTGTCCTGCGACGCTGCCGTTGCGGAACCGGCGCTCGAGGGTGCCGTCGACGGCCGCGACCGCGAGCGAATTCGCGAACTCCTCGCGCACCTCGCTTGTGTTCGCGGCGAGCAGCAAACGGTTGAATGCAGCCGCGCTCGTTCGCTCCCGGCGCGATAGTCCCGAGCCATTCTCGATTACCAGTCCGGGCATTGCTATTTTGCGGCCGGCAAGCCAGCGCTTGATTGCCTCGGCAGCGCGCGCGGGTGTCGCGGGCACGGCTTCGTGAATTGTTGCGAGCGTCAGGAAGATCTGTCGTGCCATGACGTTGTTCGACAGCTTGTTGACGTCGCGGACGATGTCGGACAGCGGCGGCGACTCGAGGACGGCGAACGGGGGCCCGTCGACGGGCGCCGCGCGCTCCTTCACGTTTCCCGAAAACCGGCCGCCGGCCTCGCGGAAGTACGTCTCGAACATCGCACGCACGTAATGCGGGTGGTCGAGCATGGCGATCCACCAGTCGCGCTCGCCGCAGGAAGCAGGATAGGCACCGCCGAAGAGGATCGTGCCGCGATCGCCGCGATCGTCGATCGTCGGCGCCGC
Source organism: Pseudomonadota bacterium (assembly GCA_046733075.1). GTDB lineage: Bacteria > Pseudomonadota > Gammaproteobacteria > Burkholderiales > Casimicrobiaceae > VBCG01. Next base: position 24,503 of record JBKPOL010000085.1, read on the forward strand.
ACGCTGTTGCCAGTCGCTGCATGCTGCGTCCGGCATCGCGGGCAGCACGCCGATGGTAACCGCATCGAGGGCTGGTTCCGAACGTACGATGACCCGTGTCGCCTCCGCGTCCGGCGCGAACATCAGGTGGACGGATTTGAAGTTGACGAGCAAGGCGTCGGGCCCGACGTTGTAGGGCTTGAGCGGCTCGTGATCGAACGCGGACGGATCATGCGGCGGAAGCGCGAAGCGACTGCGGTCGAGTGCGAGATCGCCGTCGACGACCGTGAGACCGTTGCTGCGCAGCTGGGCCATGAAGGATTGCCACTGCTCGATCGTGATCTTCGGGTCGCCGTAACCCTTGAGGATCAGGTCGCCGCGCAGTTCGCCGTCGACGAGCGGGCCGCCGAGATACGCCTCCGTTTTCCACCGATAGGACGGGCCGAGCATGTCGAGCGCGGCGAACGTCGTGACCAGCTTCATCACCGATGCAGGATTGCGCGGCCGCTCGGCGTCGTGGTCGAATAGCGGATGCGGCTTGCCCGTTTCCTGCACGACGACACCGACGTGATTGAGCGGAATACCGGCGTCGAGGAACGCGCGGCCGACCTCGCGCGGAAGCTTCGCCTCTGCGGTGACGGCGAGCAGCAACGCGCCGAGCAGCATCGCGCGGCCGGTGCCGCAGGCGTGCCGAAAGACGGAGTGCTTCGCGTCTTTCAGCACTGATCGAGGATGCGCGCCGTGCGCTCGACGAGGAGGGCGAACTCGTCGTCACGGAGGATGTACGGCGGCATGAAGTAGACGGTTTTGCCGATCGGTCGCAGCAGCAGTTCGTGCTCGAGCGCAGTCGTCGCGAACCAGCGCGAGAAATCGTCGCGCTCTGACTCGACGTCGAACGCAATGATCATTCCACACTGCCGTACGCTCCGCACGTTTCTATGGGCGGCGAGCGGTTCCATGTTGTTGCGCCAGCGCGACGCCCGTTCCCGGTTGACCGCGATGACGTCGTCGTCCCGGAAGATGTCGAGCACCGCGAGCGCCGCGCGGCACGCGAGCGCATTGCCCGTGTACGAGTGCGAATGCAGGAACCCGCGCGTGACGTCGTCGTCGTAGAACGCGTCATACACGTCATTCGTAACGAGCACGCACGACAGCGGAAGATAACCGCCGGTGATGCCCTTCGACAGGCACAGGAAGTCCGGCGTGATTCCCGCCTGCTCGCACGCGAACAGCGTGCCCGTCCGGCCGAAGCCGGTCATGATCTCGTCGGCGATCAGGTGGACGGCGTGCTGCTCGGTAAGTTCGCGAGCGACGCGCAGGAAGCGCGCGTCGTACATCGCCATGCCGCCGGCGCCCTGGACGAGGGGCTCGACAATCAGCGCGGATGTGGTCCCGGCGTGGCGCGAAAGGAACGCATCGAGCGCTGTGATCGCGTCGTCGACGGCTTGCGCCGCCGAGCGCGTCTCCCCGGGTTCCAGGGCCGGCGAGGGCAGGAGCGGCTGAACGTGCAGCAACGGCGCATACGCGTCGCGAAACAGCGCCACGTCAGTGACCGCGAGCGCGCCGATCGTTTCGCCGTGATAGCCGCGTGCGAGTCGCGCGAAGTGGCGCTTTGCCGCCGCACCGCGTTGGCTCCAGTAATGGAAGCTCATCTTGAGTGCGATCTCGGCGGCCGCCGCACCGTCGGACGCGTAGAACGCATGCGCGAGGCCAGGCGGCGCGAGTGCGCAGAGCCGCTCCGACAGCTCGATCACCGGAGCGTGCGTGAAACCGGCAAGCATCACGTGCTCGAGTGTGTCGAGTTGCCGGGCGAGCGCCGCATTGACGCGAGGATTGGCGTGACCGAACAGGTTCACCCACCACGAGCTGATTGCATCGAGATAGCGGCGTCCGTCGAAATCGTAGAGCCACGCGCCGTTGCCGCGCGCGATCGGCACGAGCGGAATCCGCTCGTGCTGCTTCATCTGCGTGCAAGGGTGCCAGACGGCGGCGCGGCTCCGGGCCTGCCAAGCCTCGTTGTCCTTGGAGGTCGCCGGCATGCCCGTCCCGCCGTTTACGGCAAGGAGGCCGTGGTCCGAAGGCGGGCCTGCATCCGCTGGACGGCGGCGATCAGTGCCTGCGTCGTTCCCGGCTCGCGCACTGAGTGACCCGCGTCCGGGATGACGATGTATTCCGCTTCCCGCCACGCGCGCGCAAGTGCGTCCGCCGCCGCAGGCGGACAGATGATGTCGTAGCGTCCCTGAACGATCGTGCACGGCAGATGACGGATCCGCCACAGGTTCGCGATGATCCGGTCGTCCTCGATGAACGCATCGTGCATGAAGTAGTGCGCTTCGATCCGGGCGATCGCGAGCGCACCGGCGTCGCCGTCAAGCCGGCCATTGCCGTTCGGCTTCGGCAGCAGCGTCGAGCAGGCGCTTTCGTAGGTATCCCACGCGTGCGCTGCCGCGGCATTCACTTGCGCATCGCGGCTCGTCAGCCGCCGATAATAGTTGCCGAGTACGTCCAGGCGCTCTTCGGGAGGGAGGAAACCGATGAACGCGCGCCATGCTTCGGGAAAGATCCGCGACATCCCGTGCATGAACCAGTCGATCTCCCCTTTCGTGGCAAGGAACACGCCGCGCAGGACAAGGCCCAGCACGCGGTCGGGATGCGCTTCGGCATACAGCAATGCAAGCGTCGAGCCCCACGATCCGCCGAAGAGCAGCCAGCGATCGATGCGCAGGTGGTCCCGCAATCGTTCGATGTCATCGATCAGGTGGGCGGTCGTGTTGTCCGCCAGCTCGGCGGTCGGCGTCGACCGGCCGGCGCCCCGTTGATCGTACAGGACGATCCGCCAGAACGTCGGATCATAGAACCTGCGATGGTGCGGCAAGCTGCCGCCGCCCGGGCCGCCGTGAATGAACAGCAGCGGCACCCCGGACGCGTTACCGCATTCCTCCCAGTGCATCGCGTGGCGCGCATCGAGCTTCAGCATGCCGCTCACGCGCGGAGTGCAATCCGGATAGAGCGGCGGATCCGGTAACTGGCGAACGGAATCGATCATCGAGGGTGCTGCGCAATTCCAAGGCGACGACGGTATCATCGCACTTCATGGGTGCATCGCTGCGCGACAAGCTAACGCCCGGGACCTGCCTGCCCGTCGACGCCGGCGACGCGGTCTTGGTCGGGCGCGTCTTTCTGCCATCGGTCGGCGGACCCACGCTTGTCCGCGTCCACGGCGACGATCTCGTCGACCTGTCAACGATCGCGCCGACATCGAGCGAGCTCCTCGACCGCCCGAACATCGCCGAACGGGTTCGCGCGGCGGGGTCGCCGAGCATCGGTTCGCTCGCTCGCGCGCTTGCCAATTCCTCAAGCGAACAGCGCGACGTCGCCGAGCCCTGGCTTCTCGCGCCCTGTGATCTTCAGGCCATCAAGGCAGCGGGCGTCACGTTCGTCGCGAGCATGCTGGAGCGCGTCATCGAGGAGCAGGCGCGCGGCGATGCTTCCAAAGCCGAAGGCGTACGCCGGAAGATCGTGGCCGCGATCGGTGACAACCTCCGCAGCGTGCGGCCGGGGTCGCCCGAGGCCGCGCGCGTCAAGGACGTTCTACTCGCCGAAGGATTGTGGTCGCAGTACCTCGAAGTAGGCATTGGACCGGATGCCGAAATCTTCACCAAGTCGCAGCCAATGTCGGCGGTCGGCACCGGCGCCGACATCGGCATTCACCGCAAGTCGACGTGGAACAATCCCGAGCCGGAGATCGTGCTCGCGATCAATTCCCGGGGCGAAACGGTGGGCGCGACGCTCGGCAACGACGTCAACTTGCGCGATTTCGAAGGACGCAGTGCGCTCCTGCTCGGCAAGGCCAAGGACAACAACGCGTCATGCGCGATCGGGCCCTTCATCCGCCTGTTCGACGACGCTTTCACGATCGACACGGTCCGTCGCGCGGACATCGCGCTGACCGTCGAGGGCGAGGACGACTTCCGGTTAGACGGATTGAGCTCGATCGGCCAGATCAGCCGCGATCCCCTCGATCTCGCGGCCGAGGCGATCGGCAGCAATCACCAGTACCCGGACGGCCTCGTGCTGTTCCTCGGCACGATGTTCGCACCCACGCAGGACCGGCACGCGCCGGGACTCGGCTTCACCCACGACATCGGCGACATCGTCACGATCGCCGCCCCTTCGCTCGGCACGCTTGTGAATCGCGTCGATTATGCGGATGAAATCGAGCCGTGGACCTTCGGTGCGGGCGCGCTGATGCGGAACCTCGCGGCGCGCGGACTCCTTCGGTAGCGCTTCGCAGCCATCGAGAGGCGGTCGGCAACGGCCGACGCGAACCAGCTTCGAGGACGCTTTAGGCAACGGCCGCGGTCGCCTTCGCCGTTTCCGGCGCAGCAGCCCGCCGACCCTTGAACGGCACGACGCGCTGCCGTTGTTCACCGAGTCCTTCGATGCCCAGGGTGACGACGTCCCCCGCCTTCAGCCATTGCGGCGGCTTCATGCCGAGCGCGACGCCAGGCGGCGTCCCTGTGGTGATCAGGTCGCCCGGCAGCAGAGTCATGTAGCGGGATACGTCGGCAACCAGCTCGGCGACGCCGAAGATCATCGTGCGCGTGTTGCCCGTCTGCCGGCGTTCGCCGTTGACGTCGAGCCACATGTCGAGGTTCTGCACATCCTTGATTTCGTCGGGTGTCACGAGCCACGGACCGGTGGGACCGAAGGTGTCGCAACCCTTGCCTTTGCTCCATTGGCTCGCGCTGCGCTTCAGCTGGAACTCGCGTTCGGACACGTCGTTCACGACGCAAAAGCCGGCCACATACCGCATGGCATCCTTCGCCGAGACGTATCGCGCGGTGCGGCCGATGACGACGCCGAGTTCCACTTCCCAATCGAGTTGCGTGGAATCCTGCGGGATCATGATGTTGTCGTTCGCGCCCACGATGCACGTCGGCGACTTGAAGAACACGACGGGATTCTCGGGGATCGGCGAGCCGGTTTCCTTCGCGTGGTCGCTGTAGTTGAGGCCAATCGCCACGAACTTCGACGGCATGGCGACGCACGGGCCGAGGCGCGGCCGGCCCTTGACGGCGGGCAGGCGCCGCACGTCGAGCTTCCGCAGGCCCGATAACGCGATCGGCGCGAGTGCATCCGCGTCGATGTCCTTGACCTTGCGCGACAGGTCACGCAGAACGCCGTCGGCGTCGATCAGTCCGGGCTTCTCGCGGCCCGGTGGTCCAAAACGTACGAGCTTCATGTGCGAATCCTCTTGTGATTGGTTAGCCCTAGATCGTCATGCCGCCGTCGCAGGAGTACACGTTGCCCGTGACGAACGCGGCCTCGTCCGAGGCGAGGAACACGATCATGGGCGCGATCTCTTCCGGTTTGGCGAGTCTGCCCATCGGCTGACGCGCGATGAACATCTTGCGCGCTTCAACGGGATCGGGGAATGCGTTGATGCGCTCCGCAAGCGATGGCGTGTCGACGGTTCCCGGCGCGATCGCATTGCAGCGGACGCCGCGCTGCACGTAATCGGCGGCAACGCTCTTCGTGAGGCCGATGACGGCGGCCTTTGACGTTCCGTATGCGAACCGGTTGGGCAGGCCTTTGATGGATCCCGCGATGGATGCCATGTTGACGATGCTCGTGCCCTGGCCCGTCGTGTCAAAATGGGCCAGCATCTTCGGCAGCGCCGCGCGGATCGCGACGTACATCGCGCGCACGTTCAGGTTGAAACTGAACTCCCAGTCCTTCGGTGCGCAGTCCAGGATCGTGCCGTGGTGCACGTATCCCGCGCAGTTGAACAGGATCTGCAGGGGAGGCATCTCGTCGAAGAGCGCGGCGACGGCGGCGTCCTCCAGCACGTCCAGCCGGCGCGTCGTGAGGTTCGCGACTCCTGCCATGTCCCGAAGCGGCGCTTCGTTCACATCGGTCGCAATGACCCGCGCGCCTTCCTTTGCCATCGCGAGCGCCGTGGCGCGACCGATGCCCTGACCGGCGGCGGTCACGAGCGCAGTCTTGCCTTCGAGTCGACCTGCCATCTGCCGTTCGATCCCTCGCGGAGAACGGCGGATTCTACGCCAGATCGATGCTCACCTCACGCGTATGCCCCGGCTGCACCCTGCATGAACGTATCCACGAGGAATGCGAACGCGATGCGCCACGCGGCCTCTGCCGCGGGCGCATGATAGCTGTCGCGGTCGAACGTCGCGAATGCGTGCGGCGCGTCGGGCAGGACTGCGAGCGTGTAGCGCTTGTTCGCATCGCTCAGGCCCTTGGCAATGCGTGCGTGCTCGTCGCTGCCGATCGATGCGTCGCGCGCACCGTAGATCAGCAGCTGTGGCGCAGCGAGGTCCGCCATCCGGTCGATCAGCGGCCTGCTCTTGCCGCCCGGCTCCGGCGGCGCGATCCCGCCACCATAGAAGGACACGGCCGCTGCGAGTCGCGCGCCATGGACGGCGTTTGCGAGAAAGGCGAGTCGGCCCCCCATGCAGAAGCCCACGACGGCGAGCCGGCCGTCGCGCGCGCCCTGGGCCACCAGCATGTCCAGCGCCGCACCGACTTCCCGCATTGCCACGTCGTCGTCGACTTCGTTCACGCGCGCGATTGCCCGCTCGCGGTCCGTGTACTCGAACGTGTCCCCATGGAAGACGTCGGGCGCCAACGCCATGTAGCCCGCCTTCGCGAAGCGCTCGCACACGCCTTTCACGAAAGCGTTGAGCCCGAACGCCTCCATCATGACGACCACGCCGATCCCCGGCACGCCGTTCGGCTTCGCGAGATAGCCGGAGACGCCTGGACCAATCGACAGAAACGCCGTGTGAAGCGCTGAAGCCACCATCAGGCTGCTCGTTCGCAACAGGGTTGGCAAGGCGAAGCATGCGACTGCCGGCCCCGCCCCCGCAAGCGGGGCGCACGCGTAATGCGGTGCCGCGCCGATGGGTGTTGCGTGCATGCATGACGCATGCTGCGCCCCGCCCGGCATCGCGCTTTCGCGATAGCCGCGCATTCGCTCGTTCGACGGGACGCCTCGGTTCACCCACGCCGCCTCCGGTTCGCATGATAGTTACCAAGATCACAGATCGAGGGCAATGATGCGGAGATGATCTACAAGCATTGGTCATACCACTTGACCACCCCACCCGGCGCCGGTAGCCTTCGTCGATTCGCACGGGAACGACCGCCCGCGCTCGCCGTCCATGCCGTTCCAGAGCATCGAACCCCGTCGCCTGTACCGTCAGATCGCCGACCAGATCCGCGGACTGATCAAGGGCGGCGAATACCGTGCAGGCGCGCGGTTGCCACCGGAACGTGACCTGGCGCGACAACTCGGCGTGTCCCGACCCTCGGTGCGCGAGGCGCTGATCGCGCTCGAAGTGGAAGGCCTGGTCGAGGTGCGCATAGGATCGGGGATCTATGTCCGCGCCCACGAAGCGACGGCTGGCTCGAAAGCGCCGGAAGCGACGGCCGGGCCGTTCGAGCTGCTTCGGGCGCGTTATGTCATCGAGTCGGAGTGCGCCGCGCTTGCAGCGAAATCGGCGAAGCGCGCTCAGCTCAACGCGATCGAGGATGCGCTGGACGAGATGGATCGGGATATGGATGCGGGTCGTCAGCCCTTGCCGAGCGATCGCCTGTTCCATCTGCGCGTTGCGGAGGCAACCGGGAATGGCGCGCTCGTTCACGTGATCAAGCTGCTGTGGGATGAGCGCACCGGGGAGCTCTTCACGCGGCTGGAGCATCATTACGACACGCCGGAGCTGTGGCGGAGCGCGATGAACGAGCACCGAGCCGTACTGAAATCGATCGCCGCGCACGACCCCGACGCGGCTCGCGCGGCAATGCAGCGTCACATGAACCAGGCGTACAAGCGATTCAGCAAAGGCTGGAACGCGCGCACCTCGTAGCATTTTTGCTGACCAAGGAGATAGCCATGCTCGCCTGCCGGATCCATGCCAAGGAAGACCTGCGCGTCGAGGCTGCCGATATGCCTGTCGTCGGTCCCGGTGAAGTGCTGCTGAAGCTCGGTGCGGGCGGCATCTGCGGCTCTGACCTGCATTATTTCTTCGAAGGCCGCAACGGAAGCTTCGTGGTGCGTGAGCCGCTGATTCCCGGTCACGAAGCGTCGGCCGTCGTCGCTGCCGTCGGGGCCGGCGTCGTGCGGGTGAAGCCGGGTGACAAGGTCGCCGTGAGCCCGTCGCACGCATGCGGGCGCTGTTCTTATTGTCGTGAGGGTCGCGAGCAGTTGTGCGAGCAGATGAAGTTCCTCGGCAGCGCGAGCCGCTTCCCGCACGTGCAGGGAATGTTCAGCGAGTATTTCGTGATGGGCGAGCGCCAGTGCTACCCGGTCGGCGGCGACGTCTCGCTCGGCGAGCTCGCGTTCGCGGAGCCGCTCGCCGTCGGACTCCACGCGGTGAATCGCGGCGGCGACCTGCTCGGCAAATCGGTGCTCGTGGCGGGCGCCGGGACGATCGGCTGCGTCACGGTTCTCGCGGCCCGCCTTGCCGGCGCCGCTAAGGTCACCGTGAGCGACATCCTCGATCGGCCGCTCGCGCAGGCGAGGATCGTCGGTGCGGATGCCACGCTGCATGCGGCACGTGACGCCGAGGCGCTGCGTACCCCGCAGTTCGACGTTGCGTACGAAGCGTCGGGCAGCTTTGCCGCGCTCAAGACGTGCGTCGCCGCGACAAGGCGAGGTGGCGTCATCGTGCAGGTCGGCACGTTGCCGCACGAACCTCTGCCGTTCGTCGTGAACGAACTGATGGCGAAGGAGCTCGACCTGCGCGGCGCATTTCGCTGGGGCATCGAATTCGATTGGGCCGTCGCCTATCTTGCTTCGCGCAAGGTGGACGTGCGGCCGCTACTGTCTTCCCAGTATCCGCTGTCGCAGGCCGTCGAAGCATTCCACGCGGCCGCCGACAAGAATCGCAGCACGAAGGTACAGCTGGTGGCGTAGTCAATTCACGGAGGAGGAACGATGCGCTTCATAACGAAGTTGCTGATGGTGATCGCGGCCGTTGCCGGGTTGATGGCGGGGGGTCCGGCGAGTGCGCAGACAAAGCTCAAGTGGGCGCACGTCTACGAGACGTCCGAACCATTTCACAAATGGTCTGCGTGGGCAGCAGGCGAGATCGAGAAG
>JBKPOL010000086.1:0-7186 GCA_046733075.1 Pseudomonadota bacterium
TGCACATACCGCAGATAGGAACGCACCTTGCGGAAGCCACCTTGGTCCGCGAACATGCGTTCGGCATCCGCATCGGAAATAAACGGCAGTACGACCGTGTCATCTCCGGGATGCCAGTTCGCCGGCGTGGCCACGTGATACTTGGCCGATAGCTGCAGCGCGTCCAGCACGCGCAGGATCTCGTAGAAGTTGCGCCCGATGAAGGCCGGATACGACAAAATCAGCTCTACCCGCTTCGCTGGCGAGATGATGAACACGTTGCGCACGGTCATCGTCTGTCCCAGGTGGGACCCGTGACCGAAGGTGGTTGGGTCCAGCATGCCAAAGAGCATGGAAACCTGGCGGTCCTTGTCGGCGATGATTGGAAAATTGACCTGCGTGTGCTGTGTCTCGTTGATATCCTTGATCCAGCGCTCGTGGTCCTGCGCGCTGTCTACGCTTAGTCCAATGACTTTGGCTCCGCGCTTGCTCCACTCGGCTTCGAGCTTGGCCGTGGCCCCGAGCTCGGTGGTGCACACCGGCGTAAAGTCCGCCGGGTGCGAGAAGAGCACGCACCAGGAGTCTCCAATGAACTCGTGCAAGCTGATGGTGCCGATGCTGGTGTCCGCGATGAAATCGGGGACGCTGTCACCGATGCGGATATAGCCCTGCTTCTCGAGTTGCTCCTGTGTTTTGGTGAAGACGTCATCGGGGCCCGCATACTTGAACTCGAACGCTTCTTGCGGCAACTCGTCGATGTCGGGAAGCAGCGTCTGGTACTCATGGTCGAGCAGCTTCACGGTCCGCTTCTTCACGGACCCGACGAAAACGAAGGCACCGTCGGCGCGCCGGATGAGCGGCAGGTCGAATCGGAAAGAACTATTCCGAAGAAACTCCTCTTCCGCGGCGGTGTTCGGTCGTTGCAGGATCTTGTTGCGATGGGGAAACCGGCCAAAGCGCTTGATCACCGCAACATGCCGATGAAAGATTTCGTGAAAGACATTCAGCGGGTCGTCGAACGCCAGTTCCGTCATCGCCCGATCCCATTCCTCCATGCACAAATGCTGGTCATCCAGGCTTTCGGAGTGGGTCAGCACCAGGCAGAGGAACACGCGCTCGATCGGCCTCAGATGTTTGCCCACACCCACACGCAGCCCGCGCTTGACCATCGTGAGGCAGTGTGCGTCGCAGGCGTACATCTGAGGTGTGTCGCGATACATGCTGCGGCGAAATTGGTCGAGCATGATCAATAACGCGACGAGCAAACGCGGATGCTCGACGTTCAGTGACCAGTGGTCATAATGGCCACGCGAGGCCAGCGCCACATCCGCGCCGAAGCGATTCCAAATGTCCTGGTCAGTTTGTTCGGACTTGCCGAACCACAGGTTCAGACACTCTTCGATACTCGGGCGCAGCATGTAGTCCAATATCTGCCGAGCTTTCTCAATCTCCACCGCAGCAATCTGCATGCGTTCAAGCTGCAGCAGCATCCGCAGCTCGCGACGCAACTCCTCCGTGTCTGCACCGGAAAGAGTGTCGCGATCGTCCAGACCTGCGAGGATCACCTGCAGCGCTTGCTGCATTCGGTGGCCCAGTACTTCGGCCGGAGCCAACATCTGAGTAGCAACTAGATCCGTCATCGATGCTCCCTTCGCACGTGCCCGTTCATTCTCTCAGGATGCGCGGCAGCCAGCCCCCAACGGCTCATCTACCTCGCCGCGATGCCATAGCTGTTACGCAGGCGATCGGCGAGTGCCTTCCCTGCGGCCGACACGAGGTAGATCACGACGATGTAGATCGCCGCCGTCGCTGTGAGGATCTCGATCGGCTCGTAGGAGATGTTCACGATCTTCTGCGACTGGAACATCAGATCCTGAACCGTGATCACTGAAACGAGCGCCGACGATTTCACGATCACCGTGAACTGATTGACGATCGACGGCGCGGAGCTCAGCAACACCTGCGGAAGGATGATTCGCCGGAACACCAGCACCGGCGACATACCGGCCGAGAACGCAGCTTCGCGCTGGCCACGCGGGATCGCCTCGATGCCCCCGCGGAACGTCTCGGCAAGATAGCCGCTCGATTGGACGGCCAACGCGCACCACGCGGCATCGAAGAAGCTGTTGGGCCAACCGAACAGCTCCGGCCACGCGTACGCCACCCACAGCAGCTGGACGACGATCGGCGTCGCCCGGAAGAATTCGATCAGCACGGTCGCAATCGGCCGCAGCGGACGCACGTACATGCGCACCAGGCAAAGCACCAGTCCGCCAACAATAGCGCACAGGACGGAGATGACGCACACCTCGGCAGTGACCTGCAGGCCCGCAAGGAGCGCGTCGCGCTGGTTCCAGACGAGGCGATGCCAGTTGTTCATGTTTCGAGCGGCATCATGCGACGATCCGGGCGCGCCAGCGATCGGCGAGCACGCGCAAACTCGAGCCGACCATCAGCACGATCGCAAAGTAGGTAAGCGCAGCGCCACTGTAAAGTGGCAACGGCCGCATCCGCTCTTGCGTGATCATCGATACCTGGTACATCAGGTCGGGCACGGCGATCAGGTAAACGATGGTCGTCGCCTTGAAAAGGGAGATGAACTGGTTGATCGACTCCGGGAGCATCCGCCGCACGACCTGCGGCAGCACGATGCGGCGAAGGACCAGACCTTCGCCCATGCCGAGCGAGCGCGCAGCTTCCAGATGCGCGATCGGGATCGCTTCGATGCCCGCGCGGAACGTCTCCGCGAAGTACCCGCTGTAGACGAATCCGAGCGCGATCATCGCGGACACGAACGGGTTGAACTCGAATCGCGTGTGCAGCAACAGGCCGATGAGCAGCGGCAGCACGAAGTGCACCCACACGATCATCACGTACTCGGGCGCGTTGCGGAAGATCTCGACGTGCAGCGTGCCGAGCGTGCGCAGGATTCGCAGGCGACTGATGCGCAGCAGCGCGGCGCCCAGCCCTACGCTGAGCGCAAGGGCGGCTGCCGCCAGGAACACGTAGAAGTTCACGGCCAGACCGCGCAGCAGCACGGTCCGATATTCCCAGAAGATCCCGAGGTCGAAGAACTCGCGCAGCGAATTCGACATGCGCTATTGAAGGTGCTTCGATACGAACTGGCGCAGGCGCTCCGATCGCGGTGCACCGAAAAGCTGCGCCGGCGGCCCTTGCTCCTCGATCAACCCGTTGTGCAGGAACATCACCTGGTCCGACACGTCCTTGGCGAACCCAATCTCGTGCGTCACCACGATCATCGTCGTGCCGTCGTCCGCGAGCTCGCGCATGACCTCGAGGACTTCGACCGTCAGCTCCGGATCGAGCGACGAGGTGGGCTCGTCGAACAGCATCACCTTGGGCTGCATCGCCAGTGCGCGCGCGATCGCCACGCGCTGCTGCTGCCCGCCGGACAGGCGCGCGGGGTATTCATCCGCCTTGTCGGACAAATGCACGCGCCCGAGACAGACGTGACCGAGATCCACGGCCTCCTTGCGCGACATTCCACGCACGCGCTGTGGCGCCTCGATCACGTTGCCGAGCACGGTCATGTGCGGCCACAGGTTGAACTGCTGGAACACGATCCCGAGCTCCCGACGGATGCGGTTGATTTCGGAAAGCCGCCGTGGTTTGCGCTTTCCGTCTGCGTCGACGCGCCAGCACAGCGATTCGCCGTCGATCAGGATGTCGCCGGCGGTGGGCACCTCGAGGTGATTGATGCAGCGAAGGAGCGTGCTCTTGCCGGAGCCGCTCGCGCCGATCATGCTGACGACATTGCCCCGATGGACCTCGAACGAAACGCCCTTGAGCACCTCGAGCGTGCCGAAGCGCTTGTGCACGTTCAGCACACGGATCATGGGAATGTCGCTCATTCGCGGGCAATGCAGGGGAGGAGAAGTCCCGGCCGCGGCGCGTTTGATCGCGGCATGCCGGAAGGGTTCGGACTGACGCGCGCTATCATCACTTAGGTCCCGCCGCATTGGCAAGCTCGCGCCGATGAGCAAACGGACCGTACCCACCACGCTCCGGAACCACCCGCAATGACTCCCGCGCCCGCCCGTATCGGTGCCAGCCTCGACGAGATCGACACGCCGGCGTTGCTGATCGATCTCGACCCCTTCGAGCGCAATATCGCGAAGATGGCGTCGTTCGCGTCCGCGAATGGCGTGCGCCTGCGTCCGCACGCCAAGACGCACAAGTGTCCGACGATTGCCCGCAAGCAGATCGACGCAGGCGCAGTTGGGCAATGCTGCCAGAAGGTCGGTGAGGCCGAAGCCCTCGTCCGTGGCGGCGTGCGCGACGTGTTCGTCAGCAATCAGGTCGTCGGGGAGCAGAAGCTGCGCCGGTTGGCGGCGCTTGCGAAGGAAGCCACTGTCGGATTGTGCTTCGATGCCGCGGAGCAGGTGGACGCGGCGTCACGAGCCGCGACGGAAGCAGGCGTCATGATCGGCGGATATGTCGAGATCGAAGTGGGCATGCAACGGTGTGGGGTCTCGGCACCGGAAGCCGCACGTGATCTGGCAATGCGTATCGCTGCCGCGCCAGGGCTCGCATTCGTGGGCTTGCAGGCGTATCACGGCTCGGCGCAGCACCTGCCCACTTGGGACGAGCGGCGCGCTGCCATCGAGCGCTCCGCGGCGATCGTACGCGACACCGTGCAGAGCCTCCGCGCGGCAGGTCTTACGTCTCCTGCGATCACTGGCGCAGGCACCGGAACTTTTCGTATCGAAGGAACGAGCGGTCTCTGGAACGAGCTGCAGGCAGGCTCGTATGTGTTCATGGACACCGATTACGCGCGCATCGGTGGCGAAGGCGGCGGCTCCTACGACGAATTCGAGCATAGCCTGTTCGTGCTCTCGACGGTGATGAGCACGCCGACGATAGATCGCGCGATCGTCGACGCGGGCTTGAAGGCGTACAGCGCCGAGAAGGGCCCGCCGTGGGTGCACGGACGTCCCGGCCTGGAGGTCACCGGCGTGTCCGACGAGCACGGCAAGATCATCGTCGGTCGCGACGCACAGCGCCTGCGTCTCGGTGACAAGGTGATGCTGATTCCCGGTCATTGCGATCCGACCGTCAATCTGCACGACTGGTATGTTTGCGTACGTGACGGCCGCGTGGAGACGCTATGGCCGATCGCCGCGCGCGGCGCGAGCACGTAACGGACGCACTGGCGTTGAAGCAGAACGCCTCCGATACTGTACCTTTCCAAAACGGCGAGCCAAGACCCGCCATGACCACCTCGAGGAGACCCATGAGTGACGACGTGAATGATGGCAAGCGAGACTTCCTGCGCACCGCGGCCGTGCTCGGCATGACCGGCGGCATGCTCGGCGAGGCACTGGCACCGCGCGAAGCGATGGCGCAGATGCTCGAAACCGGCATTCGCGAGGATTCGAGCCTCGCCAAGATCCGCAAGGAAGGCGTGATGCGCGTCGGTTATTCGCAGACCGGACCGTGGTTCTACAAGGATGCCAAGACCGGGGATCTTGGCGGCATCTACAAGGATGCGGTCGATCGGCTGGCCAAGGAGATGGAAGTCAAGGTCGACTGGAAGGAAGTCACGTTCCAGAACTCGACCGTTGGCCTGCGTCGCAAGGACTACGACCTCTATGGCTCGTCGCTCACGTACACGATGGCCCGCGCGATGGTCGTCGACTACGTCGGCCCGCTGTGGTCGAAGGGCAGCCTGCTGATGGTGCACAAGGACAACGCCGGACGGTTCAACAAGCTTTCGGATTTCGACGATCCGAGAGTCACGTTCTCAGTCGTTGCCGGCGGCAGCGAGGAACCACGCATTCCCATTTTGTTTCCGAAGGCGAAGCTCATCACGACGGCGGGCCAGGTCGTGCTCGGCGCGGAGCCGGTGCGCGCGAAGAAAGCCGACGTGTGGATGAGCGGCGACAGCGATGTGATCGTGTTCGCCAAGCGCAACAACTGGGCGCACGTGTTCGATCCCGACCATCCGCTCGACAAGCGTCCCAACACCTGGGCGGTGCGTTATGGGGACGAAGAGTGGAAGCACTTCCTCGACATGTACGGTGCATTCCTCAACATCAACGGCGAGATGCAGCGCTGGTTCAACTACCACATGGAGAAGATCAGCGCGTGATGCACTCTCCGGCATCGCCCCCGGATCTGCATCCATGATCGTCGATTGTCACGCTCACGTCTTTCAGCACTGGAACGGCGCGTGCGGCCATCCGTCGACGGCCGTGCATCTCAGGTATTTGCAGAAGGTCGTCACGCGGCCGGCCGCTCGGGCCTTTCGCGTGCGCGACGGCGTCGAGATCAAGCCGTCGATGCTGTTTCGCGCGAGCGACAACTCGTGGGCGGGCCTCACCGACGTCGGCTTCCGGATCGGGCGCTTCGGCCAGCTCGCCTTCACTTGGGAGAGTGACGATTACGTCGTCCAATACCTGCCCGTCGGCATGCAGGAGCTCGTGTGTCCACCCGAGCTCATGCTCGCGCAGATGACCGTCGCCGGCGTCGATCACTGCATCCTGCAGGCCGGCGGCGGTTACGGCGCGATGAACGATTACAACGCGTTCACGCAGCGCCAGCATTCGCACAAGTTCACGGGACTCCTCAACATCGATGAGGCCACTGGGGACCAGCCAGAAACACTCGCCGAAGTTGAGCGTGCCGCAGACGCGCTCGGTCTGCGCGGCCTGTATTACGCCCATGACATGTCACGGCATGGTTACGCGCGCAACCTCGATCACGACGATTTCCGCCCGTTCTGGGGGTTGATCGTCGAGCGCGGCTTGCCGGTGTTCATCGAGCTGTCGTCGACGCCGGACTACGATCGCCCCAGCTATCTTGCCAACCTCGCGGCGTTCGATCGACTGGTGGCCCGTTACCCGGCGCATCGCTTCCTGCTCGTCATGGGGCCGCCGGTGCAGCACTTCGCAAGCTCGGGTCGATGGGATTTTCCGCCGGATGTTCTCGCCACGTACCGGCGCGACAACGTCATGCTCGAAGTGATGTTCCCGATCACCTGGGGTGGCGTCTGGGATTACCCGTACCCGGAAGCGCAGGCGCTGATCCGCGGCATGCGCGACCTCTTTGGTGCGGGTAAGCTCGCGTGGGGCTCGGATATGCCCAACGTCGAGCGCTTCTGCACCTACAAGCAATGCGTCGACTACGTGCGCAGGCACTGCACGTTCCTGTCGGCGGCGGAGAAGGACCGGATTCTCGGCGGCAA
>JBKPOL010000087.1:0-6451 GCA_046733075.1 Pseudomonadota bacterium
GCACTCCCAGCACATGTTCGGTTCGATGTTGTAGGCGCGACGATAGGTCTCGTCGATGTGCATGATGTCCGAGGGACAGATGTCAACGCAGTGTCCGCATCCGTCGCACCTCGTCATGTAGACGAAGGTAGGCATGAGTTCGCTCCTTGAGCCTTTGCTGTTGGACTTGCTGTCTGTTTTCTAATAGCGGCGAGGCGCTTCCCAGCGGCGAGGCGCTTCGCGCCTTTTCTAATAGTGGCGAGGCGCTTCGCGCTTGATGCAGAGTCCCATGTCCATCGGAGCATCCCGCAACAGTTCCATGGAGTGTCGCCTTTGTTGTTCGGGATCGTCACGGGACTGCGTGGGCAGATTTTCGACCGTGCCGTTGGCCCTCGATACGCGTTTCTCGAAGGCTGCCGCCGGCTTGAAGAACATGTGGGAAAACTTCGACCACGGCACCCCGCCGAAGAGCACGATGGTCGCGATGATGTAGAGCCAGAAAAGCAGCCCCAGGCCGCCGCCTGCGGCCGCCCACAGCACCCCGAGCGTCACGCTTGCGAGCAGCGACAGGACGAAGAGGTCCGCCGTCGCCAGGCGAAAGGGTGAGTGGCCTTCCGCGGCGACATCCACGCGGATGAAGAACCAGAACCAGTAGCCGCCCACCAGCACCATCGCGGCGCCGATCCACCACAGGACCGGCCAGATCGCCGGGGTTGGCATAGCCGCGGTGGGATAGGCAAACACCATGGCCGCTGTGGCCACCAGATAGAGAACGAACCCGTACATGCCGAGCAAGTGCGCCACCCGGCGTTTCTGATTACAGAACTCGCCCGAGGCGAGCACGTCGACTACGGCGGTCTGCACAGCGATCGAGACCAGCTCATCACCGGCGATTCGCCGGCCCTTGTCCTTGGACCTGCGCATGTTGGCGAAGAAATACCTCGCGCTGCCTTTGTGGACGATGTCGAAGAGCGTCCCCGCCACTACGGCCAGCACCATCACGACCAGGAACCCCTGCAGGAAACCGGCAGGCAGCGACGCGCCCGCGACGGCGAAAGGATTGCTCAGCATGGATTTCCTCCTCCTGCGCCCTATTCTCTACGCGGCCATCCGGCCGGCCAAACAAATTTCGCTATGCGCCCATACAGCGCTTGAATGGCGCTAAACGATCGTGATCTCGCAGATTCTCATCGGGCGTCGGGGCAGTGCCGCGTCAGCGTTCCGCACCGCCACGCCACTTGACTTCGGCCTCCTCCCAGGCGGCGATCGCCTGCAGGTCCGGCACCCAGGCGAGGCCGGACTTGGCATCCGACGACACGGCTTCCGGCGTAACGACCACGTCCAGCAGCGCAGGACGGTTGGCAAGTGCGCGCTGAATCGCACCGGGCAGCTCTTCCGCGTGCTCGACGCGCTCCGCGTGCATCCCGAACGCGCGCGCCATGGCCGCATGATCGGCGTATTGCAAGCGTGTACCGACGACCTTGCCGTGGGTTTCCTCCTGATCGCGCACTTCGATGGCCCAACCGCCGTTATTCGCAACGACGATCAGAATCGGCACCTTGTGGCGCACGGCCGTGTCGATTTCCATGGCGTTGAAGCCGAACGAGCCGTCACCGGTGAGCACCGCCGTCAATCGATCGGGAAACGCGAGGCCAGCCGCGATACCGAACGGCGTGCCGATGCCGATGCAACCCAGTGAGCCGGGATCGAGGTACGTGCTCGCCGGCACGCCGACACGCGCGAAGCTGAGAAAATCGCCGCCGTCGGCGACGATCACCGCATTTTGCGGCAGGGCGTCGCGTAACGCGGCAAGCAGCGTGTTTGGATGCATTCGACCATCGCGACCACCTGATGCGTTGCGCATGGCGTGAAGGAGCTTCGACGTGCGCTCCACGTGCTTCGCGCGCACTTCTCGCGCCCATTCGCCGTCACCCACGGCGACACGATTGCCGGCGGCGCCAAGGATCGCTTGCAGCGCGAGGTCGGGGGTTGCGAGGATTTCCACCGTGCCGCGGCGATTGTCCCGAAGCTCGCTCGGCGTATCGGCGATGCGCAGCAGCTTCGCCTTCCCGTACACGGCGGGCGAGCCATACGCGAGCTGGAAGTCGAGCCGACGTCCCAAGGTGACGACTACATCCGCGTCGCCCATGACCGCGCCTCGCATCGCGGCGACCACCGATGGGTGATCCTCGGGTACAAGTCCGCGGCTTTCACCGGTGTCGAGATATAGCGCCCCCAAACGCTCGAGCAGCTTCACGAGCGCCACACCGGAGCCCCGTGCACCGCGGCCGCTGATCACCAGCACGCGACGCGCGGACCACAACAGATCCACCGCGCGCTGTACTGCTTCGGGATCGGGCACGATGCGCGGACGATCCTTCCGCACGAAGTGCTCATCGAGTTGCACGGCCTCGGGGACGTCGGCGCGGAGCACATCGACGGGAAAGTCGAGGTACACCGGTCCCGGCTCCCCGCCCTGTCCGAACGCACGCGCGATCGCTTCATCGAGTTCCTGCGGAATCAGGCTCGGTTCGCGCACCGTGCGCGCGTAGCGCGTGAGCGGCTTCACGAACTCGGTATGCGTCATGTCCTGCAGCGCGCCGCGATTCTCCTGGCGCCGGGGAGGCAGCCCCGACAAGATCAGTATCGGAGCCTTTGCGACGTGGGCGTTGGCGATGCCCGTCATCGCGTTCGTGACACCCGGACCGGCGGTCACAAGCGCGACGCCGAGCTCGCCGGTCAACTCGGCATGCGCGTGCGCCATGTAGACGGCCGCGCGCTCGTCACGCACGTCGACGATACGGATCCCTTCGGCGTCGACCCGCATCCAGATCGGCATGATGTGGCCGCCGCATAGTCCGAAAACTCGATCGACGCCCCTCGCACGAAGGATCCGCGCAATGACGCCGGCGCCGGCGTTCGAAGTGATCGATGGTGGCACGAGGGCCATGACTTCACTCCTCGGTGAACGGACCGATCGCGCTTGCCGCGCGGGCGGCCCGTGATTGAAATCACGCCGCCGAATGTCGACGACAACCGGTCAACGCTTGCTCGCGAGCTTGTCGCGCAGCACACGGTGCAGAATCTTGCCCGTCGCGGTGCGCGGCATTTCGCTTTCGTCCAGGAATGACACCGAGCGTGGACGCTTGTACCCTGCCATCTTGTCGCGGCACCAGTCGAGCACATCCTTCGCTGCGGCTGGCCGCCCGGAATGCATGACGATGACCGCATGCACGGCTTCGCCCCACTTCTCGTGCGCGACACCCACGACCGCCACGTCCTTCACGCCCGGGTAGCGGCCGAGGATGTTCTCGATCTCGCTCGGGTAGATATTCTCGCCGCCGCTGATGATCATGTTGCTCTTGCGGTCGACCAGGTAGATGTAGCCGTGCTCGTCGCGACGCGCCATGTCCCCGACGCTGCAGTACCCGTCGTCGCGAAGCGACTCCCTGGTCTTCGCGGGATCGTTGAGGTAACCATCGAACGTATACGGCGTGCACGAATAAAGCTCCCCGACGTCGCCGTCGGGGACCTCGTTGCCCTGAGGATCGAGAATCTTCACGGGTCCCGATCCTGTCCACTCGCGGCCGACCGAACCGAGGTGATCGATCTGCTCGTCGGGACGCAACAGCGTTACCCAACCCGCTTCGCTCGAACCGTACAGTTCGTAGAGTTGCGAGTTCTTGAAATGGTCGAGGATCGCGAGCTTCGTGTCCTTGCGCGCCGGCGCCGAGCTGATCATCAGCTTGCGCACGCGGCTCACGTCGTACTTCGCCTTCACCTCGGCAGGCAACCCGAGCGCCATGATGTAGTGCGTCGGAACGAGAGATGTGAACGTGACCTGCTGGGCGGCCATGGTGGCAAGCAGGCCTTCCGGGTCGAAGCTCTTGCGGTCGTCGACGACGACGGTGGCGCCGATGTACGTGAAGGTCGATCCGAAGTTCAGCGAGTTGGCGTGGCACATCGGCATCACGAGCAGCGCCGTGTCGTCTCGCGTGAGGCCCATGTCGAGCGCGGTCACGAGCGATATGAGCGCCATGCCCTCGTGATTGCGGATCGCACCCTTCGGCGTGCCGGTCGTGCCCGACGTGTACATGAGCGCCCACGTGTCTGTGGGCTTGACCTGGATTTCCGGTTCGCGCGCCGCGCCACGTTCGACCAGCGCCTCGTAGGCGGTCCAACCTGTCGGGGTGCTGTCGCCAATATGGATCCATGCCTTGTCAGCAATCGACAGTCTGCCGCGCAGGGCTTCGACCTGCGGCGCCAGCTCGTCCTGCGCAACAATGGCCTTGGCGTGGCAGTGTTCCGCGATGTACTGGATCTCGGGAGTGACCAGCCTGAAGTTGATCGGCACTGCGACTAAGCCGGCCTTCGCGAGCCCGATGTAGAGCTCCATCCATTCGATGCGGTTGTACGCAAGCAGCGCAATGCGGTCGCCCTTCTCGAGGCCGAGATCGAGCAGCGCGTTGGCGACTTTGCACGCTCGCGTGTTCCATTCCTTGAACGTCATCGCCCGGCGCGAATCACGCGTACCGAGCTTGTCGGGAACGAGCCGCGCGTGCGCCGCAACGACCTCACCGAGGTTGAGGACGGGTCTCATCGGTCAATCCCTCTCGGATCTTCTCGGACCGACCGGTCACAGAATGACAAAGCCCGGCGCGCTGGCCGGGCTAAGTGCTGGGTCCTGGTTGCGGGAGCGGGCAACCTGCTCTGTCTACCCATTCGGAGCGCGCGACAAATACGCACGCCTGCTTGACGTCAAACCGTTATCGAAAACCTGTATTGCCGCACTCCCTGGGTGCCGCAACTATTTCGCGGCGTTCGCCACCTCTGTAAGAAGCGGCGCGGCCTTTGCACTTTTCGCCGTCTTGCGCATGACGATGTCCGGTGGAAGTACGTTGCTGCCGCCGTAGTACGCGTCGTTCCATCGTGTGTTCGCGTGCACGATCGTCCCATCGAGATTGAGCCCTCCGTAGACACCCTTCGAACGCGTGAAGGAAACGAGATCCGCAGTGACGGTCGACTTTGCACCCGCGCCGACCGGTCCCGCGGCAATGCTCGCGTCCCCGCCGATCTTGAACGAGCTCGCCATCAGCGAGTTCAATCCCTTGTCCGTCATGACGAGGATGACCGCTTCGGACACTTCGATGCCGGCTTGAAACCCCACACTCGCAGTCGCGAGGTCATAGAACGCCGGCCCTACCCACGTACGACCATCCTTGGCGACCAGCACGGCCCTGCCTCCCGAACCGCCGAAGATGAACCCCGCCTTGACAATCTCGGGTGCGATCAACACGGCCTTCGCTCGATCGAGGTTCTGCTGAACCCAGGTCTGATCCGGATCGCGCAGGAAGTTGTTCAGGGTCTTCTGTGCATCCGCCACCAGCTTGTCGGGCTCGGACGAGGAGACCGGTGAGCCGGAATCCGTTGTTGCGCACGCAGCCACCAGGACGGTGGCAAGAGCCAACAACGCATAGCGAGAGTGACAACGAATTGCAGCCGGTAGCTTCATGATGTCTCCTTGGTCATAGATACGCTGCCGCGACGCGATTGCGCGGCGGGCGGGATGGCACGGCGCCTCAACGATGGCCTCCAGGCCGAATGGGCGCCACTGTGGTGGAATTCTTGGATTGTGTTCTTGAACGGGGGCCTTCGCACATTGTCCTTGGGGGAGGCCGGCCGCGTCAAGGCGACGTTAGGCGATCGGGTGGTAGGATCGTCGCACCCAGTCGTTTGCCACTGCGTTGAAAGTCGGGCGACCGGAGAAGTATTTTTCATCGCCCGTCCCAGTCGATCGACCCCTCGTCAGGAAGCGCGCGTCCTACTTCGCGGTCGCGTTGATGGCCTCCAGCGCCTTTCGGCGTTCGTCCTGCGCGTCCAGCGCCAGTTTGTATGTGACGTAATACTTGTAGATGTTCCTCACGTACGTCGTCGTCTCTGACCCGATGTGTTGCGCAACGACGATTTCGACATTGTTGAACCACTTGTCCGGATCCAGCTTCCGTTTCGCCGCTTCCCGGCGCATCCGGGCGATGTTGCCCGGACCGGCGTTGTAGCTCGCAAACGCGAACAGCGGCCGGTTCCCTTCGCTGAAGCTCGCGTCGGGGAAGTACTTCGTCATCAGCATGTCCATGTACTTCGTGCCGGCGTGGATGTTGTTCTCGGTGACGCGAATGTCGCCTACCCTCATCTCGGTTCCCGTCGCGGGCATCAGCTGCATTACACCTATGGCGCCAACGGGGCTTCGTGCATCCTGGTTGAGCTGCGATTCCTGGTAGCCTTGCGCCGCCAGCATCACCGGGTCGAAGCCGTAACGATCGCCGTAGCGGCGAAATAGCTCGAGCAACTGCTCGAAACGCTTCCAGTCGGGCGTCTGGGTCGGATCCTTGATTTGCGCGATGCGCTGAGAGGCCCGCTTCAGTCGATACGCATAAAGGCCCTGTCTGGTCGCGTAGTTGACGTCAAAATCATG
>JBKPOL010000088.1:0-4341 GCA_046733075.1 Pseudomonadota bacterium
ATCCTCTACCGGCTCCTCGTGCGCAACCGCAGCACGTGAATCACGCGCCGTCCGGCGCTCGAAACTGAACCCTGCAGGACGGTCAGCGCCGTTGTCTGCAACGCCGACCCTTCGCAACGTACTGGCCACAAGGAGCTGCCATGGCACTCGACCTTGGAAACCTGCTGCAGAAATACCTGAACGTCCCCGCCGGACAGTCCCCGCCGGACGTGGCGAATCATTTCGACGAGGTTGCGCAGCAGGCGTCCCCGCAGGTGATGAGCCAGGGCATCGCGGACGCGCTCCGCTCCGACCAGACGCCGCCGCTCGGGCAAATGGTGAGCGAGATGTTTTCGCGGGCCAATCCGAACCAGCAAGCCGGAATGCTCAATCAGATTATCGGCTCGCTTAACCCGGGCATTCTCGGTTCGCTCGGAGGTGTTCTGGGGGGCCTCGCGAGCCAGGCACGCGCGGGCCAAGCGCAGGTCACACCCCAGCAAGCTTCGCAGATTTCCCCGCAGCAGGTGCAGGATCTCGCGAATCACGCCGAGCAGCACAACCCCAGCGTGTTCGACCAGCTCGGCGAGTTTTATGCGCAGCATCCGCAACTCGTGAAGACGCTCGGCAGCGCCGCGCTCACGATCGCGCTCGCGAAAATGGCAAATCGCATGCGCGGCTAAGGCTGTTACCGAGTATCCGCCGCGGATCGCCACGCGCGCCGCCATGAACGCAGCGTCGCGTAATCGAACGAGTGACGCGGCGATGCGCGGAGCGCATGGTGCGCGCGTTCGATGAAGATCGCAACGTGGAATGTCAACGGGATCCGTGCGCGCGAAGCGCAGCTTTGCGACTGGCTCGAGCGTGATCGCCCCGACATCGTTTGCCTGCAGGAACTGAAGGCAACACCCGAGCAGGTTCCCGCGCGCTGCAGCCTCGCCGATTACCATGTGTACTGGCACGGTATGCGCGCGTACTCGGGCGTCTCGCTGCACGTCAGCAAAGCCTTGCACGAAGGCCCGCTCGAGTTCTCGCACCCCGCGTTCGACATGGAAGCACGGATCGTCCAGGTCGCGCTTCGCAACGTCGTCGTTGCATCGGTGTACGTCCCAAACGGCGGCAAGGACTACGTCGCGAAGCTGCAGTTCCTGAATGATCTCGCGGCATGGACGAACGAGCTCCATGCAAGCGGTCGCGACGTGATCATCTGCGGGGATCTGAACGTCGCCCATGCCGACATCGACGTGCATCCGCGGGAGCGCAAGCCGGACATCATCGGCCAGCGACCCGAGGAGCGCGCGATCTTCGACCGTCTGCTCGACCGGCATTCGGTCGACGTCGCGCGCGCGCTGCATCCCGACAACCCTGCGCTCTTCAGCTGGTGGCCTCCCTGGCGCAACATGCGCCAGCGCAACATCGGTTGGCGCATCGACTACATCCTCGCGTCCAAATCGATCGCCGATCGCGTCAGCGAATGCGTCGTTCTTGCCGATGTCGGCACGAGCGACCACGCCCCTGTGATGATGACCACGGCAGAGTGAAGCGGCACGCTTCTAGCTATCGCAGAGGGATGCGTGCGCGCTCTGCCGCACGCACGCAGGAACCACCGGCGCTGCGGTCGGCAATCTGACAACGCATCAGGTATTAATTGCAGGTCGGCCGCGTGTCACCTTCCCTTCTGCGAGCGTGATTGCGCGCGCGTCGCATTTCGATCAGGAGAACAACTATGGAAGTCAGAGAAGGCACCCGCAGCTATCGGGATCGGGCGGACGAGTGGGAGGCGGGTGGCGCATGGCGCCGCAGCGAGCCCGTACCCGCACAGCAATCGCAGCGCGGACGCACGATGGACCCGCGCCGGCTTGCGCGGGGCCTCGGGTGGTTCAGTATTTCGCTCGGTTTGGTCGAAGTGCTCGCGCCGCGTTTCGTATCGCGCCTGATCGGGGGGCGTGGCGACAACACGGGACTGATCAGACTTTACGGCATGCGCGAGATCATGAGCGGCATGCTGATTTTCGGACAGGGCGCGAAGCCGGCGGTCGGTCTCTGGTCGCGCGTCGCGGGTGACGCAATCGACATCGCAACCCTTGCCGCAGCGGCTTCATCGTCATCGACTCGCAAGGGGCCGCTGGCATTCGCCACCGCGAACGTGCTTGGCGTCACAGCGCTCGACGTCTATTGCGCACAGGAACTGGGTCGTCAGCAACCGACGCACTCGGCGGGAACGATTCGCATGTCGCGGAGCGTCGTGATCAATCGCTCGCCCGAAGACCTGTACATGTTCTGGCACAACTTCGAGAACTTCCCCCGCTTCATGCACCACCTCGAATCGGTGCGTGCGACCGGTCCGCGCACGTCGCATTGGGTGGCCAAGGGTCCGGCCGGCACGCGCGTCGAGTGGGACGCCGAGATCACGGCCGATACGCCGAACGAGCTGATCGCGTGGCAGTCGGCGGGTGATGCGGACGTCGACAACTCGGGCATCGTGCAGTTCGAGCGTCGGCCGGGCGGCCGGGGCACGATCGTGCGAGTAGAGATCGAGTATCGACCACCCGGAGGCGTCGCCGGCGCGATCGTCGCGCGGCTGTTCAACCAGTCGCCCGAGCAGCAGATCTACGATGATCTGCACCGGATGAAGCAGGTGATCGAGACCGGCGAGGTGTTACGTTCGGACGGCAGCCCCGAAGGCACCGGTCGGGTGCTGCAGGACAGCGCGCAACCGAAGGAACTTTCTTCGACGAATCTGGAAGGTGCAATGCGATGAAGGCAACATGCTGGCACGGCAAACGCGACATGCGGGTCGAAAACGTGCCCGACCCCAAAATCCTCAATCAACGCGATGCGATTGTTCGGATCACATCGACTGCGATTTGCGGCTCGGATCTCCACCTCTACAACGGATTCATCCCCACCCTCAAGAAAGGTGACGTGCTCGGCCACGAATTCATGGGTGAGGTGGTCGAGCTCGGACGCGAAGTCACGAACCTCAAGATCGGCGATCGGGTCGTCGTGCCGTTTCCGATCGCGTGCGGCGCGTGTCTCGCATGTCAGGCGCAAATGTATTCGCTCTGCGAGAACTCGAATCCGAACGCCTGGATGGCGGAGAAGCTGATGGGCCACTCGCCGAGTGGCATCTACGGCTACTCGCACATGCTCGGCGGATTCGCAGGTGGGCAGGCGGAGTACGCTCGCGTTCCCTTCGCCGATGTCGGCCCGCTGAAAGTGCCCGACGGCATGAGTGACGACCAGGTGCTCTTCCTTTCGGACATCCTGCCGACCGGCTACATGGGCGCGGAAATGTGCAACATCCGGCCGGGCGACACGATCGCCGTATGGGGTTGCGGACCCGTCGGGCAGTTCGCGATCGCCAGCGCGCGAATGCTTGGCGCGGAGCGAATCATCGCGATCGACCGTTTCCCGGAGCGGCTCGCGATGGCGCGCTCCAAGGCCGGCGCGACGGACACGATCAACTACGAAGAGCAGGACGTGCTCGACACGCTGAAGGACCTGACCGGTGGCGTCGGGCCGGACGCCTGCATCGATGCGGTCGGCACCGAGTCGCATGCGCCCGGGCTCATGTATGCGTACGATCGTTTCAAGCAGGCGCTGATGCTCGAAACCGACCGGCCGCTTGCGTTGCGCCAGGCGGTGATCGCGTGCCGCAACGGTGGTATCGTTTCCGTCATCGGCGTCTACGGCGGGTTCATCGACAAGTTTCCGATGGGCTCGTTCATGAATCGCTCGCTCACGATGCGCACCGGGCAATGCCACGTCCACCGCTACATGAAGCCGCTTCTCGAGCGCATCCAGAACGGTGACATCGATCCATCGTTCGTCATCACGCATCGGATGCAGCTCGACGATGCGCCCGACGGCTACGCAATGTTTGCGAAGAAGCAGGACGACTGCGTGAAGATCGTCATGACGGCATGATGTGAAGCTCTCCGTCCTGGATCAATCGACCGCTGCGGAGGGTGCGAGCCAGGACGTGGCGATTCGCGACACCCTCGCGCTCGCCCGCCATTGCGAGGCGCTCGGATACCACCGCTACTGGGTATCCGAGCATCACGCGAGCGACAGTATCGTCGGCACCGCACCCGAAGTGCTTATGGCGGCGATCGCGGCAACCACGTCGCGTATCCGGGTCGGCAGCGCGGGCGTGATGCTGCCGCACTACTCGGCGCTCAAGGTGGCCGAGCAGTTTCGTGTGCTCGAGGCCATCGCGCCGGGCCGGATCGATCTCGGCGTCGGCCGCGCGCCGGGTTCCGATCGGCTTACCGCCTATGCGCTGAACCCGTACGCGAACGCGGCAGAAGACTTTCCGCGCCAGGTCCACGAGCTTCGGGCGTGGGTTGCGAACGAGCCTCT
>JBKPOL010000089.1:0-6384 GCA_046733075.1 Pseudomonadota bacterium
CGCGAGAACAGCTCCGAGATGTCGCGCTGCAGACCCTGCCGGTCGCTCGCCTCGATGACGATGTCGACCGGGAAGAGCTGCTCGCGCGGCGCGCCCCAGTTGGCGTCGATCAGGCGCTCGGGCTCGCGCGCGCGGATCCGCTCAACGTTTGCACACGACGCGCGATGGATCGTTATGCCTTTCCCCCGCGTGACGAATCCGACGATCGGATCGGGCGGCGCGGGCTTGCAGCAGCGCGCGAGGCCGGTGAGCAAACGGTCGACGCCGACGACGAGGATGCCCTGGTCGCTGCCGCTCGCTCGACTGCGCCGCATGACGACTTCGGGTGCGGCGGGCGCCGTCTCGACGACGTTGGGCTCCGCGACCGCCTGGATCGCGGCCTGCACCTGCTTGCTGTGGATTTCATCGCGCGCAAACGCAGCGAACAGCTCCTCGGCTTTCGAGAATCCCGCCTTCGCCGCGACTGCCTCGAGCTTCAACGCCGTCTGACCGAGGCGCGCGAGCTCGCGCTCGACCATGAGCCGTCCCTGCGCAACGGTTTCATCGTGCTGCTGCGCCTTGAACCACTGCCGGACCTTCGCGCGTGCGCGGTGACTCTGCACGTAGCCAAGATCGGGATTCAGCCAGTCGCGCGAAGGTCCGCCCTGTTTTGCTGCAATGATCTCGACCTGCTGGCCGTTACGGAGCACGTAATCGAGCGGAACCATTTGGCCGTCCACCCGCGCGCCCCGGCAGCGGTGGCCGAGGCTCGTATGCACGGCATACGCGAAGTCGATCGGCGTCGCGCCGCGCGGCAGGTCGACCACCTTTCCCTGCGGCGTCAGCACGTAGATCGAGTCGGTGAAGAGGCTGCTTCGAAAGGCGGACAGCCACTCGCCGGTTTCGGCAACGGCATCCTTCCAGTCGAGTATCTGCCGCAGCCACGCGATCTTGTCGTCGAAGCCCGCGTCGCGTCGATCGGCGGTCGCGCCTTCCTTGTACCGCCAGTGCGCAGCGACTCCGTACTCGGAGTGACGGTGCATCTCGTGCGTGCGGATCTGCACTTCGAGCGGCTTGCCCTCGGGACCCATGACCGCGGTATGCAGCGACCGGTAATTGTTCGATTTGGGCTTGGCGATGTAGTCGTCGAACTCGCCCGGCAACGGCGTCCACAGGTGATGCACGATGCCGAGCGCGGTATAGCAGTCGCGCACGGAATCGACGAGGATGCGCACCGCGCGGATGTCGTACAGTGCCTCGATGCCGATCTGCTTGCGGCGCAGCTTGTTGAAGATGCTGTAGATGTGCTTGGGGCGACCGTTCACCTCGGCGCTGATCCCGATCGAATCGAGCTCGTTGCGCAACAGCGTCACCACCTGCCCGATATAGCGCTCGCGGTCGAGGCGCCGCTCATCGATGAGCCGGGCGATCCGCTTGTATTCGGTGGGCTCGAGCGCGCGTAACGAAAGGTCCTCGAGCTCCCACTTGAGCTGCCACAGGCCGAGCCGGTTCGCGAGCGGCGCGTAGATGTCCATCACTTCACGTGCGGCCTCACGGCGGCGCGCCTCGTCTCCGCTGATCAGGAAACGCAACGCCTGCGTCCGCTCGGCGAGCTTGATCAGGACGACCCGGATGTCATCGACCATCGCGAGCAGCATCTTGCGCAGGTTCTCGGCCTGAGCCGCGCGCTGCTCGCTTGGTGCGCCGGCCGCGAGCGCATGGACGGCATTCATGCGCGCGACGCCGCCGATCAGCGTTGCCACGTCGGTGCCGAACTCGGATACGACGCGTCGCTCGTCGTAATCGGCGCGCGAAGGCAGGCCGATCAGCAGCGCGGACGTCAGGGAATCGGGATCGAGCCGCTGCGCAGCGAGAATGCCCGCGGTTCCGAGCGCGCGCGCAAGCATCGGCTCGCCGTCCGCGCTTTGTGCATCGCCAAGTGCTTCGCGCGCAGTTTCGTACGCGGCGGCGAAACGCGCGCGATCAGGGTCGGTATAGACATCGGCGAGCGAGTCGAGCCACGCGCGCACCGCCTGCGGCGCGGCGGCCTGCGGCGCGGCATGCGTGACGGCAACCATGCGCGATTATAGCGGGCGCTTTTCTGCCATTTGCATTACAGACGGCCGATGGCGGACGTCGACCGCGAACTCGCGATGAACGCACGTCGCGCTCTACACGCGCGATCCGCTATGAGCGTCCGGCCTCGGCGATATGGGCGCGAACGATGCCGGAAAAGTCGGCGTCGGCGCACATGCCGAGTGCGCTGCCGATCCGTGCATCGAAACGCGAGGGCCACGTCGCCACGATCGCGTCGATGACCGGGTCGAAGCGCCACTGCACACGCTCGGCGACGTCCGCGCCCGCGACATCACGCAGTGCGTCGATCATCTCGCGCACCGCGACGCTGATTCCCGGAACGTTGATGGCACGGAACATCGGAAGGTCCGCGGAGCGGGCTTCGTGGCCGACGAGCAGGTTGTCGACGACGGCGCCGGGCGATTGGAGCCACATTCGCGTTTCCGGTGCGACGGGGCAGACTGCCTCGACGCCCGCGAGTGGTTCGCGAATGATTCCGCTCGCGAACGACGACGCCGCCCGATTCGGCTTTCCCGGTCTCACGACGATGGTGGGAAGCCGCAGTGCCCGACCATCGATGAAGCCGCGCCGGCTCATGTCGTTCAGCAGCAGTTCACCGACCGCCTTCTGTGTTCCGTACGATGATCGCGGCGTCACGGGCGCGTCGTCGGGAACGGGATCGGGCAGGCGTCCACCAAATACGGCGAGCGAGCTCGCGAACACGAATTTCGGCGGTGCATTGAACGCACGGCAGCGCTCGAGCAGATTGCGCGTGGCATCGAGGTTGACGCGCATGCCGACGTCGAAATTCGCTTCGGCCTCCGCGCTGACGACAGCGGCGAGATGAAACACCGAATCCGTGTCGGGCGTGAGAACGGCGTCGACGATCGAGCGGTCGTCCAGTGCGCCGACGATCGAGCGCACGCGAGGATCCGCGCTCTCGACCGGAGGGACGATGTCGACGAGCACGAGTTCGCGCACCGCCTGCGCGTTGCCGCGAGCATCGGTCAGTGTCCCGCGGCGGAGGATCTCGCGAGCAAGGCGAGTCCCGAGAAAGCCGGCTCCGCCGGTGATCACCACACGCATGCGCGAAGCCCTCGAT
This sequence comes from Pseudomonadota bacterium, assembly GCA_046733075.1. Classification (GTDB taxonomy): domain Bacteria; phylum Pseudomonadota; class Gammaproteobacteria; order Burkholderiales; family Casimicrobiaceae; genus VBCG01. Next base: position 3,158 of record JBKPOL010000089.1, read on the forward strand.
TCAAAGCGCCTGTCCCGCCGCGGACGCGATCGCGTGCGCCAGCGTTTCCGCGTGACGATCGGCGAGCGTGCGCTCGCGCGCTTCCACCATCACGCGGAGCACCGGCTCGGTGCCCGACGGACGCAGCAGCACGCGTCCCGCATCGCCGAGCGACGTGATCGCGAGCCGCTCTGCGGAGGTGACGCTCATATTCGAGCGCCAGTCCCAACCTCGCCGCACCGGCACGTTGATCAGACGTTGCGGAAAGAGCGTTACGGCAGCGGCCGCCTCGGCGAGCGTCGTCCGCTGCTCGATCAGTGCACGCAGCACCGCGAGCGCAGCCACGATGGCGTCGCCCGTCGTGTGCTTGTCGAGGCAGATCAGGTGCCCGGAGTTCTCGCCGCCCAGGTGCCAGCCGCGCTCGATCAATTGCTCGAGGACGTAACGGTCGCCCACCTTGGCGCGCACCAGGCGGATGCTCATCCTCGACAATGCCTGCTCGAACCCGAGGTTGCTCATCAGCGTCCCGACGATGCCACCCTTCAGCGCTCCGCGTCGCTGATAATCGCGGGCGATGACATAGAGCAGCTGGTCGCCGTCGTACAAGCGTCCCTCGCGGTCCGCCATCACCAGACGGTCGCCATCCCCATCGACCGCAACGCCGAAATCGGCTCCGTGAGCCTGGACCTGCGCGGCGAGAAATTCGGGATGCGTCGCGCCGACTCCCTCGTTGATGTTGGTGCCGTTCGGCGCATCCCCAACCGGGACGACATCGGCGCCGAGCTCGTGAAAGACCGGCGGCGCGACGTGGTAAGCCGCGCCGTGCGCGCAATCGACGACGATTCGGCATCCACGCAAATCGAGCTCGTTTGGAAACGTGCTCTTGCAGAACTCGATGTATCGACCGGCCGCGTCGGCAACGCGGAATGCCTTCCCGAGTTCGGCGGCCGGCGCGCAGACGAGCGGCTCGTCCATCTCGCGCTCGACGTCGAGCTCGACATCGTCGGGGAGCTTCGCGCCGCCCCCTGAGAAGAACTTGATGCCGTTGTCGTCGAATGGATTGTGCGAAGCGCTGATGACGATGCCCGCCGACAGCCGCAGTGCACGGGTCAGGTACGCGATGGCGGGCGTCGGCAGCGGTCCGCACAGATAGACGTCCACCCCTGCGGCGGACAAGCCCGCCTCGAGCGCCGCCTCGAGCAGGTAACCCGAGATCCGCGTGTCCTTGCCTATCAGCACGGCGGGTCTTTCTCCGCGCGCGCCATCCGCTTTCGCCAGCGTGCGACCCGCAGCCCAGCCGAGCTTCAGGATCAGATCGGGCGTGATCGGCGCGTCGCCGACGCGGCCGCGCATTCCATCCGTTCCGAAGTAGCGTCGTTGTCGTGTCGTGATGTCGTTCATTGTTTCGCTTGTCTTGGTGAGCGTGATCCAGGCCAGGACTCGATGGCATTCCACACGGCGAGCGCATCGACCGTCTCGCGCACATCGTGCACTCGCAAGATGCGTGCCCCTCGCACAGCGGCGGCGAGCACTGCGGCAACGCTTGCAGCGAGCCGGTCGTCGACCTCGCGTCCGGTGATCGAACCGAGCGTGGATTTGCGCGACAGGCCGACAAGCACCGGAAAGCCAAGTGCGGCGATCTCGCCGAGATCGCGTAACAGGGCGAGATTATGCGCAACCAACTTGCCGAAGCCAAAGCCCGGATCGACGACGATGCGATCCGGAGCGATGCCGGCGTCGATGCACGCCGAGGCGCGGCGTGCCAGGAACGCGCGGATCTCTGAAACGACATCACCGTACGCGGGCGCGAGTTGCATCGTCTGCGGGTCACCCAGCATGTGCATCAGGCAGACGGCGGCATCGCTTGCAGCGGCTGCTTCGAGTGCGCCCGGCGTCGCGAGCGCGCGAACGTCGTTGATCATCGATGCACCGGCTGCAAGCGCCGCGCGCATTACGCCGGGCTTCATCGTGTCGACGGAGACACATGCGCCTTCGCTCGCGAGCGCCTCCACCAGCGGAATGACGCGCCGCAATTCCTCTGCTTCGTCGACCGGTGTCGCACGCGGGCGCGTGGACTCGCCACCGATATCGATGATGCGCGCACCCTCCTCGAGCATGGAGCGGCCATGGGCGAGCGCCGCGTCCGGATTCAGCCGTCCATCGTGGGAAAAAGAATCGGCGGTGACGTTCAGGATGCCCATGACGCAGGGCATTGCGAGATCGATCTCGAACCTGCCGGCGCGCAGCACGCTCACATCACAAAAAAAGAGGCGCACGCGAAGTGCACCTCTGGATGGTCATTGCGCTCGCAGTCATCCGTCGAGTCGCGAGCGCGCCGGACTCGTCGACGGCGCGGTGCCGCCCATGGTTCCCGGGCCGATCGTCGTCCCCGGTGCGGGGGTCGGCGCCGGCTTCGGTGGACGAGGCGGCTTTCCGGACATGATGTCGCCGATCTGGTCGGCGTCGATCGTCTCGAGCTCGAGCAGCGCCTTGGCCATCGCTTCGACCTTGTCGCGGTTCTCCTCGATCAGCTTGCGCGCCAGCGCATATTGCTGATCGATGATGCCGCGAATCTCGGCGTCGACGTTGCGCATCGTCTCCTCGGACATGTTGACGGTGCGCGTGATGGCGCGGCCGAGGAAGATCTCGCCCTCGTTGTCACCGTAGACCATCGGTCCCATCAGGTCGCTCATCCCGTAGCGCATCACCATGTCGCGCGCGAGTTGCGTCGCCCGCTCGAAGTCGTTCGAAGCGCCGGTGGTCATCTGGTTCATGAACACTTCTTCGGCAATCCGGCCGCCGAAGAGCACGGCGATCGTGTTCAGCATCCGGTCCTTGTCCATGCTGTAGCGATCGGACTCGGGAAGCTGCATCGTGACGCCGAGTGCGCGTCCGCGCGGAATGATCGTCACCTTGTGCACGGGATCGGTCTTCGGCAGCAGCATCGCGACGATCGCGTGGCCCGATTCGTGATACGCGGTGTTCCGACGCTCTTCCTCGGGCATCACCATCGAGCGCCGCTCGGCACCCATGATGATCTTGTCCTTGGCGCGCTCGAAGTCGAGCATGTCGACGAGCCGCTTGTTGCCCCTTGCGGCAAACAACGCCGCCTCGTTCACGAGATTGGCGAGATCGGCACCGGAAAATCCCGGCGTGCCGCGGGCGATAATGTCCGGCTTGACGTCCGGCGCCATGGGCACCTTGCGCATATGCACGAGCAGAATCTGCTCGCGACCACGGATGTCGGG
>JBKPOL010000090.1:0-5003 GCA_046733075.1 Pseudomonadota bacterium
GTCCTGGCCTCGATGCCGAGCGCCTTTGCAGCCTCCGGTGAAACGGCAATCGATTTGGCGCTGCGTGGATACACGCCTCCGCCGGTCGAAAGTAGCGAGGTGTTGTAGTCGGCCCACGACGAGCGGGGAAGCTTGAACAGGCGCTCCCTCTCGACGAACGAACTCTCGGCGTCGGGATTCGGATCGAGGAAGATGTGCCGGTGATCAAACGCGGCCACGAGGCGGAGGTGACGCGAGAGGAGCATTCCGTTGCCGAACACATCGCCGGACATGTCGCCGATGCCTGCGACCGTGAAGTCCGTCGTCTGTGTGTCGACGCCCATTTCCCGGAAATGCCGCCTGACCGACTCCCACGCGCCGCGCGCGGTGATTCCCATCGCCTTGTGGTCGTAGCCCGCCGAGCCTCCGGACGCGAATGCGTCGTCGAGCCAGAACGCGTATTCGCGGCTGATCGCGTTCGCGTAGTCCGAGAACGTTGCGGTTCCCTTGTCGGCCGCAACGACGAGGTAAGGATCTTCGCGATCGTGTCTCCGCACGCGCGGCGGCGGAAGGACCTTGTCTCCCACCCTGTTGTCGGTAACATCGAGCAGTCCGCGCAAGTAGTCCTGATAGCAGGCGATGCCTTCCTTCATCAGCGCTTCACGGTCGGAGGCAGGCGGCGAACGCTTGGGCACGAACCCGCCCTTCGACCCGACCGGGACAATCACCGTGTTCTTGACCATCTGCGCCTTGACGAGGCCCAGCACCTCCGTGCGGAAATCCTCGGGCCGGTCCGACCAGCGCAACCCTCCACGCGCCACCCTGCCGCCCCGCAGGTGCACGCCTTCGAAGCGTGTCGAATAGACGAAGATCTCGAACATCGGCCGGGGTTCCGGCAGGCCCGGTACTTTCGAGGGATCGAACTTGAATGACAGGAAGGGCCGCGGCGCTCCGGCTGCGTCCCGGCGCCAGTAGTTGGTGCGCGTCGTCGCGCGGATGAGCGCCAGGTACTGGCGCAGCACGCGATCCTCGGAAAGGTTGTCGACGTCCTCGAGCGACTTCTCGATCGCGGTCACGCACGCATCATGTTTCGCTTCGGCGTCGACGGGAGCGTCGGGTTCGAAGCGAAGCTTGAAGAGCGCAACCAGTTCCGAAGCGACATTCGGGTGATTCGCGAGCGTGTTTTGAATGAACGTCTGCGACAATGCGAAGCCGATCTGTTGCATGTACCGCGCATAGGCTCGCAGGATCGTCACCTCGGTCGCGGGCAGCCGCGCCGCGACGACCAGCCGGTTGAAGGGGTCGTTCTCGATCTCGCCGCGAAACACGCGGGCGAAAGCGTCGTCGAACAAACGGCGCAGGGCGTCGATCTCGGCCTCGGATGTTGCCGACAGCAGCCCGAGATCGTGTATCCAGATGGGCGCACGTCCCTCGGGGTTGATGCGGTAGGGTCGTTCGTCGAGCACCTTCATGCCCATTCGCTCGAGCATCGGAAGGCTTTCGGAAAGCGCGATCGGCGCACCGATGCGAAACAGCTTGAAACGCAGCGCATTGGGCGGCGACTCCAGCGGACGGTAAAGCGATATGCCTAGGGGCTCGGCTTCAGACAGCCGATCCATCATCTCGACATCGGGCACCGCGCTTCGTGCCGGGAAGTCCTCCCGATAGCTCGCCGGAAACGCAGCCCCGAACGCGCGGAAGAGCGTGTTGGCGCGCGCCTCGCCGAGCGCTTCGACCAACGCGTCCTTGAGCTCGTCGTCCCAACGGCGCGCCGCCGCGGCAAGTTGCTTCTCGAGCGCACGCAGGTCGATCTCGGGAATGTGGCCGGGCAAGGTGCGCACCGTGATCATCACTCGCGCGAGCGATGACTCCGACAGGTGGACGTTGAAATCCGAGCTTTGTCCGTTGAAAGCGCGCAGCAGGAGCGCCTGCCACTTCTGTCGCACCTTTGTCGTGTAGTGCTCCCGCGGCGCGTAGATCATGCACGTGACGAAGCGCTCGAACGTGTCGCGGCGCACGAACAGCCGGAAGCGCTGACGGTCGGCGAGGTGAAGGATGCCGGTGGCGATGCGCAGCAGCTCGTCTTCGGAGATCTGGAACAGCTCGTCGCGCGGATAGCTGTCGAGAATGCTGATCAGCTGCTTTTCAGCGTGGCCGCCGTGCGGAAGACCTGCCCGCTGGATGACATCGGCGGTCTTCCGATGCAGCAGCGGTACGTCGGAGGGGTTCGCGCTGTATGCCGTGTGCGCGAACAGGCCGAGGAACCGATGCTCGCCGCAGACTTCACCATTGCCGTCGAAGCGCTTGACCGCGATGTAATCGAGGAAGCCCGGTCGGTGCACGGTGCAACGCGACGTCGACTTCGTGATGATCAGAAGTTCCGGACGCCGGGCGTACGCTCGCACCTCCGGGGGCAAAGCGGCGAAGCTGACGGCGACCTCTTTGCCATGCGACTCGCGCAGGATGCCGAGACTCGTCCCCGGCACGATCTGCAGCGCATCCTGACCTTCGATCCGTACGAGATCGTGGCAGCGATAGCCGAGGAACGTGAAATGGCTGTCGGCGAGCCATTCGATAAATGCGACGCCTTCGGCTACTTCGTCCTTGGGCAGCGACGCAGGCGGCGCGTCGCGCACCTGCTGCGCGATGGCGAGTGCCTGGCTTTGCATGGGCTTCCAGTCGTCGACGGCGGCGCGCACGTCGCCAAGCACGCGGACCACGTCGGCGGCGAGCGTCCCCAGGACCGCCGAATCGGTCGTGCGGTCGACTTCGAGGTGCATGAACGATTCGACGAGTCGTTTGGGCGAATCCTCGGAGGCAAGCCCGATCAACGTGCCATCCGACGATCGGTCCACGGCCAGAATCGGATGAATGATCAGATGTATCGTGAGGCCATGCCGATTCACCGCCATCGCGACTGAATCGACCAGGAACGGCATGTCGTCGTTGACGATCTCCACGATCGTGTGCTTCGACAACCAGCCGTGCTCTTCGATGGAAGGGTTGAATGCGCGCACGCGAGCATGCCCCCGCTCGCGTTTGCGGGCGAAATTCCAGTGCGAAAGCGCGGCGCCGTAGAGATCGGTCGGCAACCGCTCCTGCAGATCCTCCGGGTCGACTTGCGCGTAATAGCGCGCGCAAAACGCCTGCAGCGTCGCGCGGAGCTCGGGGTCGATGCCCGCCGCTACGAGCTTCGCGAGCTCTTCGGACGCGTTGATCGTGACCTTCTCGACGATGTCGTTCACGTAGTCCCCCACACGAAGGCGCCATTGGATCGCAACGCCGCGCTCCCAGTGAAGCCCGGCGAATACGTCATTTCGGGGGTCAGTCTACGCCGGGGTGCGACGAACATCACTCCCCGCGCTGGTTGCTTGTGACTACCGATGGGATGAATCACGCAGCCCGAAACCCTTTGCCGGAATCAACGCCACGCACGCTTCTGCGCGAGCAGGAGGCGATGCACGTTCAGCAGATTCTCCGCAGGCGAGTGCTCCGCAGTGTCAACGACCAAGCGGTTGCCGGCGCGCGGCTCGTACGTCATCGTCGACACATCGCTCCACGTGGGCAGTCTCGCTCCTCCAATGCGGGCTCGGCGCTGCTCGACGCGTCTGCGATGCTCGATGGGATCGGAGCAGATCAGCTCCACGTCGAAAAGAGGGACATGCGCACGCTCAGCCACGGATTTCCAGGCGACGCGCGTTTGCAGGACCGGGTTCACGCTGTCGGCTATCACGATGCGACCGAGCCGCACATTCTCCTCGGCAAGCGCGTAGGCTACGACGTAACCGGCGGCTCCCACGGCATGCGGATGACCTGTTGCATCGCCGATCGCTTGCTCGATCGTATCCACTCGCAGGTAAATCGCGTCCAGAACGCGCGCCAATGCGCTCGCCAACGAGCTCTTGCCCGTCCCGGGCAGACCGCCTATGACGATCAACATCGCGGGCATGGCCACGATCGCCGTCCTTATCCTTGATGAACGAGCTCGAACGAGGGCGATGCGGATCGAGTGTCGGGCGAGGAGTGACAACTGCGCGATGACGCGTCACTCGGGTGTCGCTCGCCAAGATTCTATAGTCCTTGGTCAGGAGCACGCACGAATTCGAGGGAGCGCGGGTGCAGCCGCTCCCTGCCGTCGCCCACGTTCCCAGCGAGAAGGCGCAAGAAGTACCGCACGAGCGACACGCGTAAGCGGAACGGGACGGCGTCGTGCGCTGACCGGCGCCGGTACGAGTGGCTTCGGCTGTGCAAACGAATCGGGGCGTCGCCCTGACGCCCCGATTCGCTGCCAAACGAACGACCCGACTATTTCAGGTCGGCCTGATGGGCGTTGAACTCCGCCTGGCTCACGGTTCCGTCATTGTTCGCGTCAAGCTTCTTCCACATGCCCTGAACTTTGGGATCGGCCGCTGCTTCGGCCGCGCTCAGCTTGCCGTCGTGATTCGTGTCAAGCGTCGCGAACGTCGCGGTCGTAGTCGAGCCCTTGCTCGAACTCATGCCGGTTGTGTTGGCGGTCGTCGCAGTGCTCTTGTTGTTCGTGTTGGTGCTTCCGTTCGTCGCGGACTGTCCCGTGACCTTGCTGTTGTCCCCCGTTGCCGAAGCCGCGCCGGCAGCCAGTGCGAGCGCGGGAGCGAGCAGTCCGACAAGCAACCTGTTTCTGAATGCGTTCATCGTCTGTCTCCTGTGTGAAGCCGCAATGATCGTTTCGCGCGATTGCGAAAGCAACGGCCAACTATCGATTCTCCGCGGAAGGAGACCGGGCGTGTATAGGGGAGGTGATGAGAACGGTGTAGGACATCGTCTTCGTTACGCGATTACATCGGAAGACGCTCCCGCTTCCCCCGCTAAAGCGACGGCACGAAGTTCGTGATGCCCCCGGCATTCCTGCGCGATGCCCCAGTCGTCGCCTCGGTGCAGGCAGTGCCGCCAGCGGTTCGATGAAAGGGTCCGGCTCCGGCGCAGCGCTGGCCGCCGAAACGTTAAGATACGAGGTCAAAAGCGAAGTCAGAAAGCGAGATATGGAC
>JBKPOL010000091.1:0-3205 GCA_046733075.1 Pseudomonadota bacterium
TCCCTACACGACGATGAATGCGCGCAACGAGGCCGACGAAATCCGCACGCTCGGTCGGTTGCTCGAGAAGGGATTTCTGTACCGCGGCCTGAAGCCCGTCAACTGGTGCTTCGACTGTCAAAGTGCGCTCGCCGAAGCCGAAGTCGAATACGAGGATCGCGTCGACATGGCGGTCGACGTCGGCTTTCCGCTGGTCGATGCTTCCGAGCGGGCGAAGCTCGCGCAGGCATTCAACCTGTCGGCTGCCCGCGCAGGTCCGATCCATGCCGTCATCTGGACGACGACAGCGTGGACGATTCCCGCCAACCAGGCGCTGAACGTTCATCCCGACGTCATGTATGCGCTGGTGGACACGCCGCGCGGGCACCTGCTGCTCGCGCAGGATCTCGTCGCCGCATGTCTCGCGCGTTACGGCCTGACCGGCACCATTGTCGCAACCACGCGAGGTGCGTGCCTCGAGTGCATCGCCTTCCACCATCCGTTCTACGATCGCGCCTCCCCGGTCTACCTCGGTGATTTCGTCACGCTCGATCAGGGCACCGGCATCGTCCACAGTTCACCGGCCTACGGGATCGACGACTTCCTGTCGTGCCGGCGTTACGCGATGAAGGACGACGACATCCTGAATCCCGTGCAGGGAGATGGCCGCTACGCGGAGGAGCTTCCTGTGTTCGGCGGGTTGCGTATCTGGGATGCCAACCCACGCATCGTCGACAAGCTCGCGGAAAGCGGCGCGCTCTTCCACGCGGAAAAGTTCGTACACAGCTACATGCACTGCTGGCGGCACAAGACGCCGATCATCTATCGCGCGACGACGCAATGGTTCGCGGGCATGGACGACGTGCCGGGCTTTCGAGGGGAGAAACCCTCAGAGACGCTGCGCACGACGGCGCTGCGGGGCATCGAGGCAACGGAGTTCTTCCCGGCATGGGGCAAGGCGCGGCTGTATGGAATGATCGCCAACCGCCCGGACTGGACGCTGTCGCGTCAGCGACAATGGGGCACGCCACTGCCGTTTTTCGTCGACCGCAAGACGGACGCGTTGCATCCCGACACGCTTGAGTTGCTTGAGCTCGCGGCGAGCAAGGTGGAGGGGGGCGGCATCGAAGCGTGGTTCGAGGCGACGAGCGAAGATTTCGGCGTCGACGAAGCGCGCTATCGCAAGCTCACCGACACGCTCGACGTGTGGTTCGATTCCGGAACGACACACCAGACGGTGATGGGCGGACCGGCGGGGCGTCGCACCGGCACCGGGTCGCACCCGCAGCAGACCGGGTTCCCGGCTGATCTCTATCTCGAAGGCTCCGACCAGCACCGCGGATGGTTCCATTCATCGCTGCTGACGTCGTGCATGCTGAACGGCGTCCCGCCGTATAAGGCGCTGCTGACGCACGGCTTTGCCGTCGACGGCGAAGGTCGGAAGATGTCGAAGTCGCGGGGCAACGTCGTCGTGCCGCAGAAGGTCGCTGGCACGCTTGGCGCGGAAATCCTGCGGCTGTGGGTCGGGGCGACCGATTACTCCGGCGAGCTCTCGATCTCGGACGAGATCCTGAAGCGCGTCGTCGAAAGCTATCGACGCATCCGCAATACGCTGCGCTTCCTGATGGCAAACACTGCGGATTTCGATGCAACGCGGGATGCGGTACCACTCGCTCAACTGCTCGAGGTCGATCGCTTCGCGTTGATGAAGGCCAGGGGCATGGCTGATGCGGTCGCTGCCGACTACGCGCGCTACGAGTTCCATCTCGTCGTGCAGCGCTTGCAGACGTATTGCTCCGAAGACCTGGGCGGTTTTTACCTGGACGTGTTGAAGGATCGCCTCTATACGGCGGCGGCAAGCAGCGTTGCCCGTCGTTCGGCACAAACGGCGCTTGCATTGATCCGCGATGCGCTGCTGAAGTTGATGGCGCCGATCCTTTCGTTCACGGCCGAGGAAGCATGGAAGATCCTGCGCCCGGACGAGCCGACGATCTTCGTGCACACGTGGGCGGAGATGATTCCCGAGGTGCCCGACGCGGCGGCGCTCGCGCCGCGATGGGAGCGCATCCTCGCGGTGCGGGCGCTCGTGCAGAAGGAGCTCGAGGCGGTCAGGCAGGCGGGTGCGATCGGCTCTTCGTTGCAGGCCGAAGTCGACGTGGTGGCGGACATCGGCAACTATTCGGCGCTCGCCGAGCTTGGCGATGACCTCCGCTTCGTGCTGATCACCTCGGCCGCACACGTCCGCCGGGGCGAGGCGCTGACGATCACCGTAAGCCCGAGCCCGCATCCAAAGTGCGAGCGTTGCTGGCACTTGCGCAGTGACGTTGGCGTCGATCCGGCACATCCGGGCCTCTGTGGCCGGTGCATCGCCAACCTGTTCGGTTCCGGCGAAGCGAGGCGGCACGCGTGAGCGCCACGCTTCTCCGTACGGCACCGTCGACGTCAAACCTGCGCTGGCTGTGGCTGTCGCTCGTCGTGATCGTGCTCGATCAGGCCACGAAGCACTGGATGCTCGCGTCGTTCCGTCCGGGCGAGGACCTTCCGCTCACGTCGTTCGCAAGCCTCGTGCTCGCGTTCAACACCGGCGCGGCGTTCAGCTTCCTCGCGGGGGAGGATGGCTGGCAGCGATGGCTGTTCGCGGTGATAGCGATCGCGGCGTGCATCGCGATGATCTGGTTTATGTGGCGCGGCGGGAGCATGCTGTTCTGCGTGGGCCTCGCGTTGATCATCGGCGGTGCGCTCGGAAATCTGTACGATCGCCTGACGCTCGGGCACGTCGTCGACTTCCTGCTGTTCCACTATCGCGGCTGGTACTACCCGGCGTTCAATGTCGCCGACAGTGCCATCACGGTTGGTGCAGGTGCGCTCATCCTCGACGGCTTTCGCGAGCGCTCCGCCCGGACTGGAAAACGCTGATGGATGTACTGCTCGCCAATCCGCGCGGCTTCTGCGCCGGTGTCGACCGCGCAATCTCGATCGTCGAGCAGGCGCTCGCGCAACGCGGCGCGCCCGTCTATGTGCGGCACGAGGTCGTGCACAACCGCTTCGTCGTCGACGAACTGAAGCGCAAGGGTGCGATCTTCGTCCAGAGCGTGGACGAGATCCCCGACCACTCGACGGTCATCTTCAGCGCGCATGGAGTGTCGAAGGCGGTGCGAAGCGAAGCGGCGTCACGCGGCCTGACCGTGTTCGACGCGACATGTCCGCTCGTGACGAAGGTGCACGT
>JBKPOL010000092.1:0-5518 GCA_046733075.1 Pseudomonadota bacterium
GTTCAACCGCGAGTGCGGGTTGCGAACCTGGGAGACAATCGGGCGCACGTCATCCGCTTGCGTTTCACTCCATGCCTGCTCTGTCCCTCGCGCTCGTCATCCTCGCCGGCCTGATCCACGCCGTCTGGAACATCACGGCCAAGAAGGCAGGCGGCGACGCGCGCTTCGCCACTTTCACCGGCCTGCTGATGGCGGTGATATGGGCGCCGCTCGGCATCTGGCTTGGCTGGGATGTGCTGCCGACCTGGGGCAGCGTGGAGTGGGGCCTGGTTGTCGTCAGTGGAGTCGTTCACGTGCTGTATTACATCGCGCTGCTGCGCGGTTATCGCAAGGCCGACCTGACCGTCGTGTATCCGCTTGCGCGCGGCTCCGGGCCGCTCCTTTCCTCGCTGGTGGCAATACTGATGTTCGGCGAGCGCATCACCGCGCTCGGCTTAACGGGCATCTTCGCCGTAGTGGCAGGGGTGTTCTTCATCGCGGGCGGAACGCGGCTGTTTCGGGGCGTGCACGACGCGGAAAAGCAGGCCGCCATTCGCAACGGCGTGGTGTACGGCCTGTTGACCGGCGTTTTCATTGCCAGCTACACGGTGGTCGACGCCTATGCGGTCAAGGCCGTGATGATGTCTCCTATCCTTCTCGACTACTACGGCAACTTCGCGCGGCTGCTGTGCTTGCTGCCGACTGTACTGCGCGACCGGGTGACCGCCGCCCGGCACTGGCGCGAGCAGTGGAAATACGCGCTGGTGGTGGCGGCCATCAGTCCGATCAGTTATGTGCTCGTGCTTTACGCCATGAAGGCGGCGCCGCTCTCGCACGTTGCGCCCGCGCGCGAGGTGTCGATGCTGTTCGCCGCGCTGATTGGCGGACACTTGCTTGGCGAGCGTGACCGCCTGGCACGGATCGCGGGGGCAGCCCTCATCGCATTCGGCGTAATGGCGCTCGCGCTCGGTTAAGTAGGGTCGGCACGCCGTTGCATAAGTTCACTCGAGCGACGGCGACGCGGTGCTTGTGCTCCAACTTGCGCGCAAAACGGAGATCCCCGACCCTACAAGCAGCGCGACCCCGCACCACGCCAGCGCGTTCGGTACCTCACCCCAAACGAGGTATCCGACGATCACGGCGAACACGAGCGCCCAATGTGTTGAGCAATCGCGGTCGACATCATGGCGGCGAAAACCGGATGCACTCTCCGAAGTCCTCGGCGTCATCCGCTTGACCGGCACTGTGTTGCTCGGGATGGAGCTGCGCGCGCAGCGGTCGCGACACGGCGTACGTGAACTGCGCGCCGCAGCATAATTCTCCGTAGCGAGGGTTGCTCGCGGTCGCTTCGGTGGCGGTAAGTTCGCGGAAACCGGCGGCGTTCCTGGCAGTTGCCGAGCGAGCGACCTCGCCCGTTGCTTGATGTCTATCAAGCGGCAGCGATGCGCGAGCTGGAAGAATGTGTCGGGACGATCGCTTCGCGATCCTGCGAGCAGCACATTGGAGGCCGGAACGCGATCGTGCTTCGCGGAATACGGTGAATATCGAACACGATCAACCCCGCTCGAGATGGAAGAACCGTTGCCGCACGAAAGACCCGCTTCCGCCCGCTTTGCGCTATGGAGTATCGGCTTTCGGCCGTTCTATCTGCTCGCAAGCGCTTTCGCCGCGTTGTCGATCGTGCTCTGGGTCTGCCAGTACACGGGGTACCTTCCCGCGACGTACGTCCGTACTTCGGCGTGGCACGGCCATGAGATGCTGTTCGGCTACACGTTGGCGGTGGTCGCGGGATTTCTCCTCACCGCCGTGCGCAACTGGTCCGGGAGGCCCACGCCGACCGGCGCATCGCTGATTGCGCTCGCGATGCTTTGGGTTGCCGGTCGCGTGCTGGTCTTGACGCCATTCACCCTCGCGGCGGCGCTCGTCAACGCTGCATTTCCTGTTGCCGTCGCCATCGGCATCGGCATTCCGCTCGTGCAAAGCGGGAATCGAAGGAACTACTTTTTCATCGGGCTCCTGCTCCTCCTCGGACTTGCCGTGCTTGCGTTCCACCTTGCCGATCGAGACAAGTCATGGTGGCCTGAGCGAGCGACCCTCCAAGTGGGCCTCGACATCTTCCTGTTCATCATGGTGGTGATCGCCGGGCGAGTGATTCCCATGTTTACCAACAACGGCGTACGCGACGTGCGGGCGACGCGGCAACCGGTCATTGAAAAGCTTGCGCTGGGCGGCGTACTCGCCTTGCTGGCCGCCGATCTGCTGCAGGCGCCGCCCGCGGTGATCGCCGTGCTCGCGCTGACCACCGGCTTGATGCACGCTCTACGCCTGCAGCTGTGGCAGTTCTGGCGCACGTTCAAAACGCCTATCGTGTGGGTTCTGCACATTGCGTATGGCTGGATCGTCATCTACCTCTTGCTACGCGGTTTTGCTGCGCTCGGCTTCGTCGGCGAACTGCTCGCGATGCACGCGCTGACCATCGGCGCGATCGGCGGCATGACGATCGGCATGATGACGCGCACGGCACGCGGCCATACCGGGCGCCCGCTGCTGGCAGACGGCTTCGAAGTCACGTGCTACCTCTTGGTTGCGCTCGCCGCAGCGACACGCGTCTTCGGCGGCATCCTGCTGCCGAGCGCGTACCTCGCGACGCTCGTGGTCTCCGGCATCTGCTGGTCCGCGGCGTTCGCGCTGTATGCCGTGCGCTATTGGCCGGTGTTGTCACGGCCGAGGCTCGACGGCCGGCCTGGATAGTCGCGAAGTCTGTTGCGGCATCTACGATGTCGGCGGAGAGGTGCCACCCCTTGTCGATGTGACCACCTCGTCCACCTGCACCTGCGCCTAGCTGCTACGGAGCGTAAGACGCGCACGTCGTGGCAACGCGAGCAGTTGGGAAAGTACCGCCCGATTTCGCACGATGTCTTCAATCGTATAGCGGTCGAGCACTGCATAGAACGCCTGCACGGCGTCGTCGAGCACGATGCGCAGCTTGCAAGCCCGCACGATGCAGCAGGTGTTGTGGGCGCTGAAGCACTCGGCGGGATGCGGCGCACCTTCCGTGATGCGCACGACGTTTCCCACGCTAATCGCCTTCGGCGACATCGCGAGTTCGAGACCACCGCCTTTGCCCCGTATGTTGGCGAGCACACCCGCCTTGCCGAGCGCATGGGACACCTTCATCAGGTGATTCTCGGAAATGTCGAACGCATCGGCGATTTCGGCGATCGTCGCGCGCCGCTCCGGTCTCGTCGCGAGGAAGATGAGGACCCGCAGGCTGTAGTCGGTGAAAGTCTTCAGGCGCATTGGTCGTTCGGCGTCAAATCGCGCGCACAACTCGTGCCGTCATCGGGTCGTCCTGTCGTTCGTCCATCGACTATGCCGTATGTAGATGTATTGGCGATGCATCTTATGCGTGACGCTTGACCTGGATCAAACCGGGAAGGGGCTGCCAACACTTAACCTTTCGACAGACACATAAGCGGGGAGGGGCGGCAAAGATGAGCAGCCGAGGCCAGGCGCTATCGGTGCTGATCGTCAGCACGTTGGCGTTCACCGTGTGCTTCATGGTTTGGATGATGTTCGGCGTAATTGGCATACCCATTCGGAAGACGCTCAACCTCAACGCGACCGAGTTTGGTCTGCTGACCGCAACACCGGTGCTTACCGGTTCGCTGATCCGGGTGCCGCTTGGGATGTGGACCGACAAGTTCGGCGGCCGCGTCGTGTTCTTCGTGCTGATGCTGCTCTGCGTCGTTCCAATCTTCCTGATCGCGCATGCAACCCAATTCTGGCAGTACCTCGTGCTCGGGCTCTTCGTCGGCCTCGCGGGCGGCTCGTTCTCCGTGGGCACGCCCTACGTCGCGCGCTGGTTTCCAAGGAATCGGCAAGGCTTCGCGATGGGCATCTTCGGCGCCGGCAACTCCGGCGCGGCCGTCAACAAGTTCGTCGCGCCCGCGCTGGTGGTGGCGTTCGGCTGGGCGATCGTTCCACAGGTTTACGCGGCCGTCATGTTGGCGACTGCGCTTCTCTTCTGGTTCTGCAGCTATTCGGATCTCGCCCATCTCGTCGATTCGAAGATCACGTGGCGGGAACAGCTCAAGGCGCTGAAAGACCCGAACGTCTGGAAGCTGTGCCAGTACTACTCCATCGTGTTCGGCGGGTACGTTGCAATGAGTTTATGGATGGTGCAGTACTACGTCGGCGAATTCGAGCTCGACATTCGCACCGCCGCCTTGCTGGCTGCATGCTTTTCGCTTCCCGGCGGCGTGTTGCGCGCAGTGGGCGGCTGGGCTTCGGACAAATACGGTGCGCACAGCGTGACCTGGTGGGTTCTATGGGTCAGCTGGGTCTGCCTGTTCCTTCTTTCCTATCCGCAGACGGACATGACCATCCTGACCACCGGCGGTCCGAAGACGTTTCACATCGGCCTCAACATCTGGCTCTTCACGCTGCTCATGTTTGTACTGGGCATCGGCTGGGCATTCGGCAAGGCGTCGGTATTCAAGTACATCTCCGACCAGTATCCGGCCAACATCGGCGTCATTTCCGGCGTCGTCGGGCTCGCAGGCGGCATGGGCGGGTTCGTGCTCCCCATCATCTTTGGAGCGCTGATGGACCTCACCGGCGTTCGGTCGTCTGCCTTCATGTTCATGTACGGGGTGGTCTGGGTTTCGCTGATCTGGATGTACTGGACCGAAGTGCGCGGCGCCGAACTCATGGGAAACAGGGCCAAGCCGTTCCTCCTTCACGGACAGCGAGTCTCCATCGAGGAAGGAACATCATGAGCATCACGAATGCAACGCTCAAGCCCACGGTGGGCGCACCGTCCGAGGGTCGCGGCGCGGACATCATCGACTGGCGTCCCGAGGACAACGAGTTCTGGGAACGGCTCGGCAAGAAGATCGCTTACCGCAACCTGTGGATTTCGGTGCCTGCGTTGCTCTGCGGCTTCGCCGTTTGGGGCATGTGGGGAATCATCACCGTGCAGATGCTGAACCTGGGGTTTCCGTTCACACAAGCGCAACTGTTCACGCTGACCGCGATCGCGGGCATCTCCGGCGCGACGATGCGCATCCCGGCTTCGTTCCTGATCCGCCTTGCCGGCGGCCGCAATACGATCTTCCTGACGACAGCAATGCTGCTCGCACCGGCGATCGGCACCGGCATCGTGTTGCAACACAAGGACTGGCCGCTATGGGCCTTTCAACTGATGGCGCTGTGGTCGGGCGTGGGCGGCGGCAACTTCGCGAGTTCCATGTCCAACATCAGCACCTTCTTCCCGAAGCGACTGCAGGGCACGGCGCTCGGGCTCAACGCGGGATTGGGCAACTTCGGGGTGACAACGATGCAGATCGTCATCCCGCTCGTCATGACCGTCGGCATCTTCGGCGCGCTCGGCGCGGGCGCACTCGGCGGCGAACCAATGACGCTGGTCAAGGACAGCGGGTGGATCTTCGGCAAGATCAGGGCCGGCACCCCCACGTGGATCCAGAACGCGGGCTTTGCATGGGTGCTGTCGCTGGTACCGCTTTCGGTGCTGTGC
>JBKPOL010000093.1:0-2963 GCA_046733075.1 Pseudomonadota bacterium
CACCGGCGCTGCTTGCCGCGTGCTCGTCGGCCGCGGCCATGTGGGCGGCGAATGCCGCGACGGTCAGCGCGGCCGCCGATTGCGCCGATGGTCGGATGCACGTGACGCCCGCGAATCTCGTCACGCACTTCCATCGCGCGCTCGAGGCACCGACGACAACTCGCGTGCTGCGCGCCATCTTCGCCGACGCTGCACGCTTCTCGGTTCACGATCCGCTGCCCGGAGCGCCGCAGCTCGGCGACGAGGGCGCGGCGAATCACACGCGCTTCGTTCGAGGTGATGACGACACCGGTGTCGAATTCTTCGTGTACGGGCGCCGGGCGTTCGACGGTGGAGCGATGCCGACGCGCTTTCCCGCTCGCCAAACGCGCGAGGCAAGCGAGGCCATCGCACGCCGTCACGGCCTTGATGCGGCGACGACCGTTTTCGCACAGCAGCGCCCCGACGCCATCGACACCGGCGTGTTCCACAACGACGTCGTCGCCGTCGGCGAAGGCTCGTTCCTGTTCTGCCATGAGCGCGCCTACGTCGATCAGGCAGCCGTGCTCGAAGCCTTGCGGGCGGCGGTCGGTACAACATTCGAAGCGACCGTGATTCGCGATGCGGAGCTGCCGCTCGCAGACGCCGTCGGGACGTACCTTTTCAACAGTCAGCTCCTGCCGCGCCAGGACGGACGTTTTCTGCTCGTCGCGCCCGCGGAATGTCGCGCGCACCCTGTCACGTCGCGAATCCTCGATCGCCTGGTCGAGGGTGGAACGCCGATCGCCGAGGTCTTGGCGTTCGACCTGCGGCAAAGCATGCGTAACGGCGGTGGTCCGGCGTGCCTGCGCCTGCGCGTTCCGCTCACGCCGGAGAACCGGCGCGCCGTTCGGGCCAACGTCTTTTTCGATGCCGCGCTCGATGCTGCGCTGCAAGCATGGATCGAGCGGCACTACCGCGACCGGCTCGCGTCAAGCGATCTACGCGACCCCGCGCTGCTGGACGAGTCGCGCCGGGCGCTCGACGAGCTCACGCAATTGCTGCGCCTGCCGTCCGTCTATCCGTTCCAGCTCGCCGGCGCCGGCGCATAACGCAGCCAGGCAGACGCGGGCACCTCCGCATGTTCGCGCGCGACGTGCCGTCGATGCGCAGCCCGGGCGGCCGGCACGACACGACGATCGTGCGCGTCGCGCGGGCTTGCTAAAGGGAACTGTTCCCACCCTACTCCGCGACGACGGCCGGCAGTTGACGGTGGCGCCGCACCGGCGACCAGCGCATTGCAACGAGCGCCAGCACGAGCCCGAGCGAACCAACCACCCATAAGGTCTGGCGCAGGCCGATCGCCGTGGCAAGCGTGCCACCCGCGAGCGACCCGAGCGGCGCTGCGGCCACGGCGAGAAAGCGCATCGTCGCGGTCATCCTGCCGAGCAGTCGGTCCGGCGTGATGGCCTGTCGCAGCGACAGGTAATTGATGCCCCACAAGACTGCGCCGAAGTCGAACAGCAGCATGCCGACGCCCAAGGCGAGCGTCGCCACGCCAGGCGAACCGCGGATCTGTCCGAACGCCTGCCACCCGAACGCCGTCAACAGCAGGCCGTACACGATGAGCGGGCCCACGCCGAAGCGACGCGACAACCGCTCGGCGGCGCTTGCGGCAATGACGCAGCCGACGCCGCCGGCCATGTAGGCGAGGCCGAGCGCACCGGCGGACAGGCCAAGCTCACGCGTTGCAAACAGAATCAGCACGGCAACCTGCATGTGATGCAGGATCTGCCACGCGGCGGCGACCAGCGCAAGGGAGCGCAGCGTCTGGTTGTTCCACACGAGCGCAAGCCCCTCGGCGATCTCCGCGGCGACGGAGCCGCGCTGCGTCCACACCGCGACATCGTTCGGCACGCGCAGGCCCCGGAGCAAAAGCGCCGACGCGAAGAACGTGACCGCGTCGAGCACGATTGCAAAAGGGGCGGTCAACGCCTGGATGAGGATGCCGGCAATCCCCGGACCGACGAGCGCGGACGAGGTCTCGCCCAGCGTGATCTTCGCGTTCGCCTCGACCAGCCGGTCGCGGCCGGCCATCTGCGCGATCAGCACCTGGTGCGCTGCGCCGCCAACGACGTTCTGAACGCCGCAGAAGAAGCCAACTGCGTAGAGGACCTCGATCGACAACCCCCCGAACCACGCGCAAAGCGGGATGGAGAGCAGCGCGAGTCCACGGCTCACATCGGAGACGATGATGATCGGCCGCTTGCGCACGCGATCGAGCAGCACGCCGGCGTGCAACGATACGAGCGCGAAGGGAAGCGTCTCGAGCGCCACGAGCATGCCCATCTGAAAGGGCGTCGCGTGCAGCAGCAGCGCGGCCGTCAGCGGCAGCGCGAGATTGGTGATCTGCGCGCCGAAGGACGTCACCGTCAGCGAGAGCCACAGGCGGCGAAAATCGGGCAGCCGCCAGAGTCCGCGCATGTTGCGGCGGGCAAAGCGGGCAATCCGTTGCAACGCGTTCATCGTCGTCCCCACCGCCGGCGGCGCGCTTCGTGGGCTCGCCGCAGCTTCGTCATACCATCGTCCGCGCAACGCGCAGTGCGCGCGTTGCGACGGATCGACACGTCGACGGATGTTTCGAAAAACGGGGGGTTCCCGCTTTGTCGGATTCCGCCGTTCCCGGCGGACATCCGCGCGGGCGCTAATGCAGGAACAGGTCGCGCATGCCGCCGATCGCGCCGCCGTCCAGCCAGCGAACCAGGCCGTGCCGCGCCGCCGCGCCATGCGCAGGGACGTGAGCCGGGTTCGGGAAGATGGAGCGAGTCATTGGCGCGGTCAGTGCATTCAATGTATCGGGCTGGGAGATCGAGCTGTCATTCTACGCGGATCAACTGCGTCGTCGCAACGCCGATGCGGTGCGATTGCGCGGTCGCACTGCGAGCTTGTGGCATTTGTGCGACGGGGTCTTCGCGCTCGAACGCCGACGTGCCCATGTTGTCGAC
>JBKPOL010000094.1:0-4407 GCA_046733075.1 Pseudomonadota bacterium
GCGGTGATCCCCGCACGGTGATTCCCGTCGCTGTTGCGCCCGCGCGCAGCGTCGATTTCATCGTCTATCAGAACGCGCTCGGCAACGTCAACGCAGCAAGTACCGTCACGGTCCGCCCGCGCGTAGATGGTCAGCTCGTCCGCGTCCTGTTTCGGGAAGGCGACATCGTCAAGTCCGGCGCAGTGCTTGCCGAGATCGATCCGCGGCCGTTCGAGGTGCAGGTGATGCAGGCGAACGGTCAGATGGCCCGCGACCAGGCGCAGCTCGCCAACGCGCGCATCGACCTTGCGCGCTATCAGACGCTGCTCGCTCAGGACTCCATTGCGCAACAGCAGGTCGCGACGCAGGAAGCGCTCGTGAGACAGCTCGAGGGTACCGTCGAAGCCGATCGAGGACTCGTCGAGAACGCGAAGCTGCAGCTTTCCTACACCAAGATCCTCGCGCCATCAGCGGGCCGCGTCGGCTTGCGCCAGGTCGACGCCGGCAACATGGTGCGTCAGTCGGATGCGAACGGCATCGTCGTGATCACGCAGATCCAGCCGATCGCCGTCGTGTTCTCCATTCCGGAGGATCGGCTGCAGGCGGTGATGCGGCGGATGCACGGCGGCAACGTGTTGAAGGTCGAGGCGTGGGATCGCGCGGGCAAGACGAAGATCGCCACCGGCAAGCTCGCGAGCGTCGACAACCAGATCGATCCGACGACGGGCACGATCAAGCTGAAGGCCGAGTTCGCCAACGAGAACGCGGAGATGTTTCCCAATCAGTTCGTGAACGTGCGCATGGAAGTCGACACGCTACACAACGCCACCGTCGTGCCGTCGTCCGCCGTGCAGCGGGGCAACAACGGAACGTTCGTGTATCGAGTCCACGACGACGACACGGTCTCGATGCGTCCGGTGCAACTCGGCCCCGCACAAGGCGAGACGACGGTCATCGAGCTCGGACTCGCACCGGGTGAGCGGGTCGTTACCGATGGCGCCGACAAGCTGCGTGACGGCGCCAAGATCGAAGCAGTCGTGCCGGAGGCGGAAGCGTCGGCGCCCGGAGCCAAATCCGCTGCGGGGCAGGGTGGAGGACAGGGGCGGAGAAACCGGGTCGCGAGCGACGGTGCGGGACCCTCGCCAAGGACCTTCGGCAACGGCTCGCGAGCCGGGGGCAATCCTGATGCGGGCGTTCCCGGACCGGGTTCTGCGATACCGGCGTCGCCCGGGGCTGCGGCGCCGGCCGGGAATTCGCCGACCACGAACGCACCGGGTGCGGGCTCGCCGGCGGCGCCACCAGGGGTACGTGCTTCGCCTTCAGGCTGAACTGACGGCATGAATCCCTCCCGCCCGTTCATTCTTCGGCCGGTTGCCACATCGCTCCTGATGCTCGCGGTGTTGCTCGCGGGGCTCGTGTGCTATCGCATGCTGCCGATCTCGGCGCTACCGCAGATTGACTACCCGACGATCGAGGTCATCACGCTCTACCCGGGAGCAAGTCCCGATGTCGTGACGTCGTCGATCACCGCGCCGCTCGAGCGTCAATTCGGCCAGATGCCCGGGCTGAACCAGATGTCGTCAACGAGCTCCGGCGGCGCATCGGTCATCACGCTGCAGTTCAGCCTCGATCTCTCGCTCGACATAGCCGAGCAGGAAGTGCAGGCCGCGATCAACGCATCGTCGAACCTGCTTCCGAACGATCTTCCCCAACCGCCGATCTACAGCAAGGTCAATCCCGCCGATGCGCCCGTGCTTTCACTCGCGATCACGTCGGCGACGCTGCCTCTGCCGCGCGTGCAGGACCTGATCGATACGCGGGTCGCGCAGAAGGTTTCACAGCTGCCAGGCGTGGGTCTCGTCACATTGCAGGGCGGTCAACGACCCGCCGTGCGAGTGCAGGCCAACCCGCGCGCGCTCGCCTCGTACGGGCTCGCACTCGACGATCTGCGGACGGCGATCGCGAGCGCGAACGTCAATCAGGCGAAGGGCAGCTTCGATGGCCCGACGCGGGCATCCACAATCGACGCCAACGATCAGCTGCGCTCGGCGGACGAATATCGCAGCCTGATCATTGCGTATCGGAATGGCGCCGCAGTGCGGGTCAGCGATGTCGCGGACGTGATCGACGGGGCCGAGAACGTCTATCTCGGCGCGTGGGCCAACAACGCGCCCGCCATCATCCTGAACGTGCAGCGACAGCCGGGCGCCAACGTCATCGATGTCGTCGACCGCGTGAAGCAGCTGCTGCCTTCGTTGCAGGCGTCGTTGCCGGGCGCAGTAGACGTGCGCCTCCTAACCGATCGGACGACGACGATCCGCGCTTCGGTCCGCGACGTGCAGCTCGAGCTGCTGATATCGGTTGTGCTCGTCGTGCTCGTCATCTTCGTGTTCCTGCGCAATGTGCGGGCAACGATCATTCCGAGCGTGGCCGTGCCGCTGTCGCTCGTCGGCACGTTTGCCGTCATGTATCTCGCCGGATTCTCGATCAACAACTTGACGCTGATGGCGCTGACGATCGCCACCGGCTTCGTCGTCGACGACGCGATCGTGATGATCGAGAACATTGCGCGCTACATCGAGCAGGGTGAGCGGCCGCTCGCCGCCGCGCTCAAGGGCTCGAAGCAGATCGGCTTCACGATCATTTCGCTCTCCGTGTCGCTGATCGCCGTGCTGATCCCGCTGCTGTTCATGGGAGAGGTCGTCGGTCGGCTCTTCCGTGAGTTCGCGATCACGCTCGCCGTGTCCATCGTCATCTCGATGGTCGTCTCGCTGACGCTCACTCCCATGATGTGCGCGAAGCTCCTTCGTCACGTCGACGAACGTGAGAAGAACCGCTTCGAGCGCGCAAGCGGCCGCGCGTTCGATCGCCTGATCGATGCGTATGGACGCTCGCTCGACTGGGTGCTCGACCGCCAGGGACCGACGCTGATCGTCGCGGTGGGCACGCTCGTGCTTTCCGTGGTGTTGTACGTGCTCGTGCCGAAGGGGTTCTTCCCGGTGCAGGACACGGGTCTCATCCAGGCGATCACGGATGCTCCTCAGTCGATCTCGTTTTCCGCGATGGCCGCGCGCCAGCAGGCGCTTGCCGAAGTCATCCTGCAGGATCCGGCCGTCGCAAGCCTCACGTCATTCATCGGCGTCGAGGGAACGAACATCACGTTGAACAGCGGGCGCATGCTGATCAACCTGAAGCCCAAGGGCGAGCGCGACGCGGATGCGCGCGGCGTGATCGAGCGCCTGGGCCGGCGGATTGCAAATGTCGAAGGCATCACCGCGTACATGCAGGCGGTGCAGGACCTGACGATCGAGACGCGCGTTTCGCGCACGCAGTACCAGTTCACGCTCGACTCGCCGGAGATCAACGACTTGTCGACATGGGTGCCGCGACTCGTCAACCGGCTCTCGCGGCTGCCGCAGCTCGCGGACGTCGCGAGCGATCTGCAGGATCAGGGCCTGCAAGCTTATGTCGACATCGATCGCGAGACGGCGGGACGGCTCGGCATCACGCCGGCGATGGTCGACACCGCGCTCTACAACGCGTTCGGACAGCGGCTCATTTCCACGATCTTCACGCAGGCGAGCCAGTATCGGGTCGTGCTCGAGGTGAAGCCGGAGTTTCAGCGGGGCCCGGGTGCGCTTGCCAATCTTTACGTCACCGGCACGGGCGGCGCCGTCGTGCCGCTCGAGACCATTGCGCGCGTGAGCGAGCGTCCCGCGCCGCTTGCGATCAACCATCTTGCGCAATTTCCGGCGGCGACGATTTCGTTCAACCTGGCGCCCGGCGCATCGCTGGGCGAGGCGGTGAAGGCGATTCGTGCGGCCCAGGCCGAGATGAGTCTTCCCCCAAGCATCGCCACGAATTTCCAGGGTGCGGCACTTGCGTTCGAAGCTTCGCTGACGAACACGCTGTTGCTGATCCTCGCCGCGATCGTCACGATGTACATCGTTCTCGGCGTGCTCTACGAGAGCTACATCCATCCGGTGACGATCCTGTCGACGCTCCCTTCGGCGGGAATCGGCGCGCTCCTCGCGCTGATCCTGACGGCGAACGACCTCGGCATCATCGCGATCATCGGCATCATCCTGCTGATCGGCATCGTCAAGAAGAACGCGATCATGATGATCGACTTCGCGCTCGATGCCGAGCGCGACGAAGGCATGGCGCCGCGTGACGCGATCTTTCAGGCGTGCCTGCTGCGCTTCCGGCCGATCCTGATGACGACCTTGTCCGCGCTGCTCGGCGCGCTGCCGCTGATGCTCGGCACCGGCGTCGGCTCGGAGCTCCGCCATCCGCTCGGCATCACGATGGTCGGCGGCCTGCTCGTAAGCCAGGTGCTGACGCTCTTCACGACGCCTGTCATCTACCTCGCGTTCGATCGCGTCGCGCGCCGTGTCGAGGAGCGCGCGCGCCGCCGCGGGCTCGTGA
>JBKPOL010000095.1:0-7732 GCA_046733075.1 Pseudomonadota bacterium
GACGTTCGTGCGCATCTGCTTGTCGACGTCGATGTAGCCGCGGTCCGTCACCGCGACGCCCGCCTTCGCGGCATCGATCACCTTGCCGTTGGGAGTACGGCCGACAGCGACGAGCACGAGGTCGTAAACCTGCGCCTCCGCGGGGGCCTTTGCACCCTCGAACCGGACCTTGATGCCGGCCTTCGTCGCTTCGGCCGCGACCGTCTTCGTCTTGAGCATCATGTTGTCGAAGCGACTTGCGTTTTTCTTCTCCCACACCTTCACGAGATCGCGGTCCGCGCCCATCATCACGCCGTCGAGCATCTCGACGACGTCGATGCGGCTGCCGAGCGACGAATAGACGTTCGCCATCTCGAGGCCGATGATGCCGCCGCCGACGACGAGCATGCGCTTCGGAATCGATGCGAGCTGCAACGCGCCGGTGGAATCGACGATGCGCGGATCCTTCGGCATGAATGGCAACTCCGCCGCCTCGCTGCCCGCGGCGATGATCGCGCTCTCGAAGCGGACGACCTTGCGTTCGGCCGTCGTTTCGCGACCGTCGCCGCTCGTCGCCTGGACCTCGAGATGATGCGGATCGAGGAAGCGACCGACGCCGCGCAGCACGTCGACCTTGCGGGCCTTTGCCATTCCGGCGAGGCCGCCGGTGAGCTTCTTGACGACGCTGTCCTTGAAGCCCCGCAGCTTGTCGAGGTCGATCTTCGGCGGCGTATACGCAATGCCGTGGTCACCGAGCGACTTCACTTCGTCCATGACCGCCGCCGTGTGCAAGAGCGCCTTCGACGGGATGCAGCCGACGTTTAGACATACGCCCCCGAGCGTCGCGTACCGCTCGACCAGCACCGTCTTCATGCCGAGATCCGCGGACCTGAAAGCCGCGGAATAGCCGCCGGGGCCCGAGCCGAGCACGAGCATCTGGCACTCGACGTCGGCGCGTCCGCCGTATGTCGCCGGCTGCGGGCCCGGTCGCGCCGGCGCCGCGCCACCCTGCGTTCCCGCAGTTGCGGGCGGGCGTGTGCCTGCTTGCGGAGGCTGGGCGGTGGGCGCAGCGCCCGGCTTCGCGCTGGATGGCGCCGGCGCAGTCGTGGGCGCGCGTGCAGCGTCGCTCTTGGCCGCGGACGGCGCCGCTCCGGCACTGTCGAGCGTGAGCAGCGCGCTGCCCTCGGACACCTTGTCGCCGACCTTCACCGTGATGGACTTGACGGTTCCCGCCGCGGGCGACGGAACGTCCATCGTCGCCTTGTCGGATTCGAGCGTCACGAGCGGATCTTCCGGCTTCACGACATCGCCGGGCTTGACCAGCAGCTCGATCACGGGAACGTCCTTGAAGTCGCCGATGTCCGGCACTTTCACTTCCACGCTTGGCATTCGCGTTTCCTTGTTGTGTTCTTTCGCTTCGTGCGCCGATCAAACGAGGACACGCCGCATGTCCGCGAGCAGCGACGCAAAGTGACTGTTGAAACGCGCGGCCGCCGCACCATCGATCACGCGATGATCGAACGACAGCGACAGCGGCAGCAGGAACCGCCATGCGGCGTTCTTGCCGTCGCTCGAGACCTGTCTCCATGACGAGCGGCACACGCCGAGGATCGCCACTTCGGGCGCGTTGATGATCGGCGTGAAGTACGTTCCTCCGATCCCGCCGAGGCTCGAGATCGTGAACGTGCCGCCCTGCATCTGGTCGGGCTTGAGCTTGCCGTCCCGTGCGAGCTTGGCGAGGTCGCCCATCTCCTTCGCGATCTGCACGACGCCCTTCTTGTCGGCATCGCGCACGACGGGCACGACGAGGCCGTTCGGCGTGTCGGCCGCGAAGCCGATGTGGTAATACTTCTTCAGCACCAGGTTCTCGCCGTCGAGCGACGCGTTGAAGTCGGGAAACTTCGCGAGCGTCGCGCACGCTGCCTTGATCATGAACGCGAGCATCGAGACGCGCACGCCGCTCTTCTCGTTCTCCTTGTTGAGCTGCACGCGAAAGGCTTCGAGCTCCGTGATGTCCGCGTCGTCGTGGTTCGTGACGTGGGGGATCATCACCCAGTTGCGATGCAGATTCGCGCCGGAGATCTTCTTGATCCGTGACAGCGGCTTCACGTCGACCGGACCGAACTTGGCGAAGTCGACTTTGGGCCACGGCAGCAGCTCGACGCCTACACCCGCGCCGCTCGGGGCTGCAGGCTTCGCAGCCGGCGCGGACGGGCCACGCTTCGCAAACGCCTCGACGTCCTCCTTCTGGACGCGACCCTTGTCGCCGCTGCCGCGTACGCTACCGAGATCCACACCGAGCTCGCGCGCAAGCTTGCGCACGCCGGGACTCGCGTACGCGAGCCTGAACGCCGCCTCGTCGATGCCGGCGCTCGCCGGACCGGTGGGTGCAGGCGCGCCACCCGACGAAGATCCGGGCGGCGCCGACGACGTCCCCTTGTGCGCGGCTGGCGTTGCCGCTGCGGCAGTGACCCCGGGCGCCGGCATCGCGCCCTCCGCATCCGCGACCACCGGATCGCCGCTCGCCTGACCCGTCGCGAGCGTGAGAACAACGGCGCCTTCGGAGACCTTGTCGCCAACCTTGACGTTCAGCGTCTTCACCGTACCGGAAAGCGGTGACGGAACGTCCATCGTCGCTTTGTCCGACTCGAGCGTGACGAGCGCATCTTCCGCCTTGACCGTGTCACCGGGCTTCACCAGCACTTCAATGACGGGCACGTCCTTGAAATCGCCGATGTCCGGAACGCGCACTTCCGCAATGCCTTCCGGCGCGCTGGTGGGTGCCGGCGGTGGCGAGACGCTCGTCTTCGCGGGCGGGCCGGAGGCCGCGGCTCCGCCTGCGCCACCATCGAGCCGCAGGATCAGCGATCCCTCGCTGACCTTGTCGCCGACCTTGACGGTCACTTCCTTGACGGTCCCCGCGGCCGGCGCCGGCACGTCCATCGTCGCCTTGTCGGATTCCAGCGTGACCAGCGGATCTTCCGCCTTGACCTTGTCACCGGGCTTGACGAGCACCTCGATGACCGGAACGTCGCGGAAGTCGCCGATATCCGGAACCTTCACATCGGTGGCTGCTGCCATAAGAGCCGTCCTTGCGTCGTTTGTTGTTGGTGGACGTTCGCGCTTCAGGTACGCCAAGGATCGACACGCTCCGTGTCGAGGCCGTACTTCGCGATCGCCTGTCCCACGACATCCGGCTTGATCGCGCCGTCGTCGGCGAGCGCCTTCAGCGCGGCGACCGCGACGTAGTAGCGATTCACCTCGAAAAAGCGTCGCAGCTTCGCGCGATAGTCGCTGCGGCCGAACCCGTCGGTGCCAAGGACCTCGAAGCGCCGCGCCACGTGTCGACGCACCTGATCCGCGTAATTGCGCATGTAATCGGTCGCAGCCACGACCGGTCCCGCATGCCCTTCGAGCGCCGCCTCGATGTAGCTCTTGCGGCGCGGCTCGGTCGGATGCAGCAGGTTCCAGCGCTCGACGCTCATGCCGTCGCGACGAAGCTCGTTGAAGCTCGTTGCGCTCCATACGTCCGACTCGACCTTCCAGTCTTCGCGCAGAAGATCGCCACCGGCCATCACTTCGCGCAGGATCGTCCCGCTACCCATCAGCTGCACACGCGGTCCGCCGCCCTTCCCGCCCTCGGCGAGCAGATAGAGCCCCTTGATGATGCCCTCCTCCGCGCCCTTCGGCATGGCCGGGTGGGGGTAGTTCTCGTTCATCAGCGTGACGTAGTAGTAGACGTCCTGCTGCTCTTCGTACATGCGGCGGATGCCGTCGCGGACGATGACGACGACTTCGTACGCGAACGTCGGATCGTACGAGACGCAGTTCGGAATCGTCGACGCGAGGATGTGGCTATGTCCGTCCTCGTGCTGCAGTCCCTCGCCGTTCAGCGTCGTGCGTCCGGCCGTGCCGCCGAGCAGGAAGCCGCGACAGCGCATGTCGCCCGCGGCCCACGCGAGATCGCCGACGCGCTGCAGTCCGAACATCGAGTAGTAGATGTAGAACGGGATCATCGGCACGTCGTTGGTGCTGTACGACGTCGCGGCGGCAATCCAGCTGCTCATGGCGCCGGCTTCGTTGATGCCTTCCTGCAGCACCTGGCCGGCCTTGTCCTCGCGGTAATACATCAGCTGGTCGGCGTCCTGCGGCCGGTAGAGCTGACCGACGGCCGAATAGATGCCGAGCTGGCGGAACATTCCCTCCATGCCGAACGTCCGCGATTCGTCCGGCACGATCGGCACGATGAACTTGCCGATCGTCTTGTCGCGCAGCATCGTGCCGAGCATCTGCACGAACGCCATCGTCGTCGAGATCTCGCGCTCGCCGGAACTTTGCAGCAGGCGATCGAATGTCGCGAGTGGCGGCGCTGCAAGCGACGCCGACTTGCGCCGACGCTGTGGCAGCGCACCGCCGAGAGCCGCGCGCCGCTCGCGCAGGTACTGGCCCTCGGGACTGTCGGGAGGCAGCGAGATGAACGGCATGTCGCCGATCCGATCGTCGGGCATCGGGATGTCGAAGCGGTCCCGGAATTGCTTCAACGCATCCTGCGTCATCTTCTTCGCCTGGTGGGCGATCATTTGCCCCTCACCGGACTCGCCCATGCCGTAACCCTTCACCGTCTTGGCGAGGATCACCGTCGGCTGATCCTTCGTCGCGACGGCTGCCGAATACGCTGCATAGACCTTGAACGGGTCGTGGCCGCCGCGATTCAATTTCCACACTTCATCATCGGAAAGATCCGCAACGAGCGCCTTCAGTTCGGGCGAATTGAAGAAGTGCTCGCGCACGTACGCGCCGTTCTTGCTCTTGAAGTCCTGGTACTGGCCGTCGACGCACTCTTCCATCCGCCGCAGCAGCAGGCCGTCCTTGTCCTTCGCGAACAGCTTGTCCCACGCACCGCCCCAGACGACCTTGATGACATTCCAGCCGGCGCCGCGAAATACGCTTTCGAGCTCCTGGATGATCTTGCCGTTGCCGCGTACCGGACCGTCGAGGCGTTGCAGGTTGCAGTTGATGACGAAGATCAGGTTGTCGAGCTTCTCGCGCCCTGCGAGCGAGATCGACCCGAGCGACTCCGGTTCGTCGCATTCGCCGTCGCCGAGGAACGCCCAGACTTTGCGGTTCCCGGTCCTGGCGACGCCGCGCCCGTCGAGGTACTTGAGAAAGCGCGCCTGGTAGATCGCCATCAGCGGACCGAGTCCCATCGACACAGTGGGGAACTGCCAGAACTCCGGCATCAGCCACGGATGCGGATACGAGGGCAGGCCTCCCCCTTCGCTTTCCTGGCGATATTTGAGGAGCTGCTGCTCCGTCAACCGTCCCTCGATGAACGCGCGCGCATAGATGCCCGGCGCAACGTGTCCCTGCACGTAAACGAGGTCGCCGCCGTGGTCCTGTGACGGCGCGTGCCAGAAATGATTGAAGCCGATGTCGTACAGAAGCGCCGAAGACTGGAAGCTCGCGATGTGGCCGCCGAGCTCGGACGACTCCTTGTTCGCGCGCAGGATGATCGCGACGGCGTTCCAGCGCACGGCCGCGCGGATGCGGTGCTCGATCTCGCGGTTCCACTCGGGCTTGCGCTCGTTCTCCGGACGGATCGTGTTCATGTACGGCGTCGTCGCGAGGAACGGCGGCATCGCCCCCGTGAGTCGGGCTTCCTCGCGCAGCTTGCCGAGCAGGAACTGCATGCGCTCGACGCCCTGGTACTGGACGACGCTGCGCATCGCATCGATCCATTCCTGCGTCTCGACGGGATCGTGATCGTTCAACAGCATGGAGCTTCTCCTAGCATCGCGCGTGATCGTGATTATCGGACGGCAGGTCCCGTGTGGCGGCCAGTCAATCCGAAGGCAGGCCTTGCACGCCAAAGAGTTCTTCGAGATGCGGACTCATCGGCAGATTGAGGCGCAAGCCGGACGGCAGCGGCTTTTGGAACCATCGATCGTAGATGGCGACGATTTCCCGGCTTCCCGAAAGTCGGCGAAATGCGTTGTCGACGACCTCTGCGAATTCCGGATCGTCCTTGCGCAGCATCAGCGCGTAATCCGCATAAGTGAGGAAGTCCCCGACCACGCGGAAGTCGCTCGCCTGCCGCGCCTGCGCCAGCATCCCGTAAAGCTGGACGTCGTCATTCGCGAACGCATCCGCCTTGCCCGCGGCCAGCGTGCGGAACGACTCGTCGTGGTCGCCTGTGAACACGAACTTGATGTCGAGCTTCTGTCGTGACGCAAGCCGTGGAATGGCCGTTTCGTGAACGGTGCCTCGCGTCAGCACGACGGTCTTGCCGTTCAAATCGCGGAGATTCAGGATGCCGCTGCCTCGGCGCACCATGAGCTTCGTCCCCGTCACGAACATCGTCGGCGAGAACGCGTGGGTCTTGCGTCGCTCGGCGTTGTTCGTCGTCGACCCGCATTCGAGGTCGACGTCCCCATTGCGCACCAGGTCGAAACGGTTCTCGGGTGTCACGGGGCGGTAGACCACACGGATGCTCTTGCCGAGCTCGTTGCTGATCTCCTCGACAACGATTTCGCACAAGTCGAGCGAATAGCCGATCGGCTTGCCGTCGGAATCGAGGAAGGCGAACGGCGGCGAGTTCGTCCGATGCCCGAGCACGATCGTTCCACTGTCATCGATCTTCTTGAGCGTCCCCGTGTACCGTGCGATGGAAACAGGCGCCTGTGCGAGGGCAACGGAGTGCATGCAGAGCGCGAAGATCGCCACGAGGTCGACCCACAGCGACCCGTTCAACAGAGGCACGCGTCCCTTCTTGACAGGCGACCTCGATCGACGAGCCGGCGAAGGCTGCGAAACGATGCGGCCATCCGCCGCAAGCTCTACGCCGTCATTCCGTCGATGTGGACGAGAATTAATGGAAGACCTTCGCGAATCGTTGCCGTCGGCGGGGCGCCGCACCACCCGGTTTCCCCCGCTCGCGAAATGATGCGCATTGAGCGGATCGTATCTTTGCCCGGATGCCGCGCCCCGTCAAGCGCGCACGAGGCCGGGTCATCGTACTGCAGCAGGCCAACCGGCAACGGTCGTTGAACGGACGGCAGAAAGTTCTGGAAGTCCCGTCAGGACCGAACGAGCGGACGCGCCTCGCCGTTCGGCAACCGCACGTTGCACTCCGAGAAGATGCGCGCGGTGCTTGCGCGGCAGATGTCGGAATCGAGCCGGCGGTAGATCTCTCCGATCACGTCGTCCTTGGGCGAGAAAACGTTCTCGCGGCCGATCGCTTCCATGTAGCCCCCGCGCTCGAGGACGTCGCGGACGGCATCCTTCACGAAATAAAGATATAACCCACCGCCGATGGCGCGGCGTCGCCGAGCCTCGCGCGCGAGTAACTCGGCACCCGAGATGTCGACGAGATTGATGCCGCTCGCGACGATCAGCAAGTGCTTCTGCCGGGGCTCTTCGGCATCTACACGGTGAAACGCATCCTCCACGTGCTCCACCGCGCCGAAGAAGATCGAGCCGTTGATCCGGAGCATCTTGAGTTGCGGACAATCCGGCAAGCCGGTATCCGCGTCGAAGTTGAACGTATTGCCGCGATAGTCCGGCTTGACGTCGCGAATGCCGGGCCGCGCGGCCTTGTTCAGGAACAGCAACAGCGACAGGATGACACCGGCATAGATTGCAGTCGCGAGGCCGAGAAACAGCGCAGCGAGGAGCGTCACGACCATTACGCCTGCTTCCGCGCGGTCGGTGCGGAGCACTGCCCGGATGCGCGTCACGTCGATCAGCCCATAGG
>JBKPOL010000096.1:0-9218 GCA_046733075.1 Pseudomonadota bacterium
GCCGCCGGTCGTTTGACTGGACGCTGGGATCAGAATTTCGGTTCATTTCGTTTGTCGTGTCCACTCCCGTTTCCTATTAGCAATACCCGTTCCACACGGGATGCACTCCGAATGAGGGCGAGAAAACATAAGCTTGCTATGGAGGAGGGCCCGACGTCCACCTTAAGTGTAAATTATAACGACGGTCCCACAGGACCAACTTATTGTTTCTGAGGACGAGCCTTGTACTTTTTACACCAGGTCCGTGCTTCCACGCAGGACCGTTCAGCGGTTAGCGAACGACTATAACGCTGAGCTGGTTGCGAATCTTGCACAACGGGCCTTTCTTGATCGATCTTTCGCACCGCGTTCACCCGTGACGCCCCTCGTCTGGATCAAGTCCGCTGTCAAACTTATTGTGCTCCCGCCCACCGGCCCGCTGCTGGCGGCGCTCGTCGCTCTCGCGTTTGCCGGCCGCCACCCGAGAGCCGGCCGCTGGATCGCGATGGCGGCCGTGGCATCGTTGCTCCTGATGTCGCTACCGGTGGTCGGAACGCTCTTGGTCTATGCGCTCGACCGGTCGCAGTCGCTCGATCTTTCGACCAACCATGGCGCGCAGGCGGTCGTGATCCTTGGCGGCGGTGTTCGGCGCCAAGGCGACGAATATGGCGGGCCGACGCTTAATGGATTGACGCTGGAGCGCGTGCGTTACGGCGCGCGAGTCGCGCGGGCCGTTCAGTTGCCCGTGCTGGTATCAGGCGGGTCGCTAAGGGATCTGCCGGCGGAGGCTCCGTTGATGCGCGACGCCCTTGTTAAGGAATACGGCGTAACGGTTCGGTGGGTCGAGCAGCGCTCTACCAACACGCATGAAAATGCTGTCTACTCCGCCGTCATTTTAAAGTCCAACGGCGTCGATCGCGTCATTCTCGTCGGACACAGCTTCGACTTTCCGCGCATCCGCAACGAGTTCGAGGCGGAGGGCGTCAAGGTCGTCCCGGCGCCGATTGCAAGCGCCTCGCTTGGAAAGATCTCGTTCCGCGATTTTATGCCCGGACTCGGCGGATTGCAGCTCAGCTACTTTGCCTGCTACGAGTTCCTCGCCAATGCGCTTTATGCGATTGCTCGTTGACGATGCGGCCGCAGCGCGATCGAAACCGTGCGCATCCAGCGATTCACTCCCGACAAACGGCGAGAAGTTTGTGAATTGACCGAGCTTGGTGAAGCAACGCAGCGGCTATTCAAAGTTCCTTCGGTACACAATCCCGATTCCGCTGACCTGTCCCGCCTCCGCCCGCAGCGTCACCTGACGCGACAACGCGTATTCCAGGCGCACGGCACTCGATGCGAGCGACAGTCCCTGTTCGTAGCCTAGAGAAAGCCGGTCGCTGATTCGCTTGCCGAACACGACGACCTGCGACGTCGCTGCATCCGAGCCGCTCGCGCCCGAGCTCGAGCTCTTCAATGAGATGTCGTCGATGCCAAGCCGCTGCGCCAGCTGGGCGGTGAACGGCTTGCCGTTACGCCCAAGCAGCGCCGCAGACGCGGCGGAGAGTGCGCCGTAGTCGACGCGTGACGTGTTGCTGAGACCCTGACCGGTGATGAGCCACGCGAGCGCTTCGTTCTCGGGTACCGGCGGATTCGACGTGATGCGCACCTGGGGGACCTTGACCGTGCCGGAGAGCTCCACACCCGCTTCAACCGCGAGGTTCTTGCGCAACGCGACGATGTCGAGTGCAGGATTGTCGAGTGGTCCGTCGAAGATCAACCGGCCGCGATCGATTGTGAGCTTCTGGCCGAAGGCGACGTACGTGCCGTTGACCGCGCGGATCGTTCCGCGACCAAGCAGCGTTCCGCTCGGGGAGGTCGTGATGTGAACGCGTCCGGCAAGCCGGGTGTCGATGCCTTCTCCGGTGAACGTCAGCGCACGGCCCAGATCCACGTCGACATCAACGGCGAGCGGCAGATCGCGCGAACCACCCTGACGCTCGGTCGCTGGCGTGCGACCTTTGATGACGATGTCGTTCGCAAGCTCGCCGCTCGGTGTCGGGTCGTATTCCACGTGTCCTTCGACGATCGCCATATTGCCGGTCAGCGAGAGCCGGCGGTCCGCGATTGCCAATTCGCCGTCGCCGTCGACCACGAGGCGCATATCCGGGCGGTTTGTGGCGCGAAAGCGTTCCGCCCTCCACATTACATGCGTTGGCGCTCTCCGCGCATCGCGGTCGGTTGGCAGGGAGATCTGGCCGTTTGCCGTGAACGTTCCATCGCCTGCGGCCAAGTGGAACTCATCGATTGCAATGCCGGTGGGGACGAGGTGGGCCCGCAGCCGGCCGTTCGACGCGCTGATCCCGTATTGTGGAGCGTCGATGCGCAACGCCTCGCCGATCAGCGACCCGGACCATGCCGGGTTCCCGACGGAACCGTCGGCGGCGATGTCCACACGCGCACGGCCGCCGAGGACGGCGCTGGTGCCGAAGAACGGCTGAAACAGCGCGAGCGATGCGAGCTCTGCGCGCGCCACGAGGCGGAGCGGTGCGGCCGCGTCAATTCTTCCTTCGGAGACTCCGCTCGCCGCGCCGATTGCAACGGTCGCATTCGCGCTTCCCGCGCGTTCCGACGCGAAAGTCGCCGTCGCGTCGAGCGCGTCGTTATCGAACTTGCCGGCAATTGTCACCAGGGTTACGCCAAGCGCGCGTCGCTCGGCTGAGCCTTCCTGACCGATTTCGGCAAATACATCGCCGCTCTCGCGACGGACCGCGAATGTTCCGTTCAGGCGTGGCGCAGCCGCGATCGACCATTCGCCCGCCATGACAAGCGTCGAATCGATGGGCAGCGGACGTCCTGCAAGTTTGGACACGTTCGCAACGGCCAACTGCGCGAACGCTCCCCGCGTATTGATGCGACCATGGTCGAACGCCAGCTCGACAACGTCGAGATTTCCGCCTGCGACGTCGACATGCGCATTGGCGATCCTCGCGACACCGGCCCGCAGCGCGAGCGCAGCCGGGGTTCGCAGCTTGAGCGGCACGGCGCCCCGGTTCTCGAGCGAGACCACCGTGCCGTTCCAGGCTGTCGCATCGCTATCGAAGATGTTCGTAAGCGTACCCTGAACTGCAAGCTGGCCGTCGACATCGCCGGCGCGAAGCGCGAGCGTCGCCCGATGTTGGGCGAGCGTCCCGGTTGCCGTTGCGCGCAGCATGTCGATCGTGCGCTCGGGAAGCGTCAGTTGTTCCGCGGTCACGTCAAGGGCGAGCGGGCGATCGTCCAGCGCGTCGCGCGCGCCCGGTCCGAGTGTCGCGAGCGAAACATGCGCGCGCATCGAGGCCGCGGCGTACGGACCCGCCCGAAGCGACCGGCCACGCATATCGACCTCGCCGCCCGGTATTCGCCCTCCGGTTGCGACCGTGCCGCTTCCGTGCAATTCGCCCGCGATCGGCTTCGGCACCGCGGTGGGAACGAGTGCCGCAAGTTCCTCGATTCGTGGGATGTCCGCGGTGAACGCGATGCGATCGGTCGCTGCGCCAACCCCGCCCGTTGCATGAACCGTGGCCGAAGCGAGCGCGATGTCGAGCGTAGCGTCGCGAACGCTGCCTGACGCAACCATTCCCTTGAAACGTCCCGATATTGGAAGGTCTGCGACACGACTCGTGCTCGCAAGCATGATGTCGGCGTCGGCACGCCATTGCGGGCGCAGCGTGCCGCGCAGCTGGACCGATCCATCGAGGGATGCTGTTGGGACCGCCACAAATCGCGACGGATCGAGGCGCTGCATCGTTGCCTGGACGCTGAATGCGTTTGCTGCATCGAATGCCATGCGCGCCGAGCCGCTCAACGCCCCGCTGCCAGTCGTGGCGCGGAAGCGCTCGACATCGACGCGCTCCGCATCGACGACCGCGCGAAAGGCGAGACCGATGTCGCGATCGCGCACATCGCCCTCCAGCACCTGGCGCTCGGCGCTGGCATCGCCGCTTACGCGTCCGGTCATCCGCGTCGTGACCAGCTTCGTATGCAGGCGCGCAAGATCCAGATCGCGAATGTCGAGCGCGAACGTCGCCGAGCGCGCCTGGCCGAGGTTGATGGTCCCCGACCCACGTGCGCGGCCATTCTGCGGTATGGAAACATCCAGCATCGTCAACGCGAGCTGGTCGTTGTCGAATGTGAAGCGCGCCGAAAGCGCCGACACCGGCACGCGCTCGGTGTCGATCGGCGCGGGATCTTCGTTGACGAGCGATATGTTGCCCGCGAGGCCTGCGCCACGCGGTTCGACATCGAGGTGAACGCGCGCCTTGGTGTGCGGAAGCGTGGCATCGAGGGCCGCGATATCGAGCGATGTCACTTCGGCCGTTGCATTCGCGAAAGGCTCGGGTGCAAACGGTGTTGCCGTTCCGCGAAGCGAGAGGGCAGCCTCCCGCGCCGTCGCTTGGGCAGCAATCGCGATCTCGGCGACCGTTCCATTCAACTGGACGGTTCCCTGCACGCCAGCGAGGGCGCGGTCACCGACGATCGTCGCGTTCCCCGCCATGCGAAGCGGCGCGCGCGCACCCACCTCGAGATCGCCGGCGAGCTTACCGAAGTCGGAGACGACGCGCAGGCCACGGATGCGATGCGCTTCGGCATCGCCCGAATACCCGAACTCGAGGCCGGCCAAGTGTCCGTCGCGGGGTCCCGCGCGCCAATCGAGCTCGCCCACATCGAGGCGAGCGATGTCGATCGCGATGGGCAGACGCAGATCGGTCGGCGGCTGCGCAGGACCACCGCTCGAGGGCTTGACGGCAATCTCGACGTGACGCGCGCCCAGTCCGCGAATCGACAGGCGCTTCGACCAGAGCGCGCGTGGATTCCAGTCCACGATGACGTCATCGGCAGTGACGCTCGCGTCTTCGGCGCGCCATGCAATGCGACGAAAGCGCATCGTTCCCGCGATCGATCCCGTCGGTTCGTCAACTGTTATGCGGCCGCCCGATTCGGCGACGATTCGCGCGACGATGAGAGACAGCCCGCGCTCGCTGACGGCGTAACCGATCAAGCCCCCGATGGCGACCACTACTACCGCAACGACCGCGAGGGTGATGGTGAGAGCGCGGCCCATTAGCTGCTCAAAACGCCACGCCGACCGAGAAGTGCAGCCGCACCTGGCGGGACTCCTGCCCGTACGCGACATCGAGACGGAACGGTCCGATCGGCGTGCGGACGCGCACGCCGAGACCGTAGCCGAGCGCGACTTTCATGTCGGATGTCGCGTCGAAGGCGTCGCCGGCGTCCACGAACGTGGCCACGCCCCACAGATCGCTGATCCATCGCGTCGCTTCCACGCTGCTTGCGAAGTAATAACGCGCGGGCAGCACGACGTCTCCTTGCTTGATGCCCAGACTTTGAAACGCGTACCCGCGCACGCTCACGTCGCCGCCGGTGCGAAACAGCAGTGCGGATGGAATGTCGTTACGGCTCGCGGCGAGCACTGCACCGGCGTCGGCGCGTGCCGTGAATGACCAAAGGGAACTGATCGGTTGCCACATGGCATAACGAACGATCACGCGGCCGAACTGGCGCGTCGATGCCCCCGGGATGCCGACGCCCGCCTGCGCGAGCGCAATCCAGCCGCGCGTCGGGGCGGCCAGATCATCGACGCGCCGCCACGCCCGCTCGACGTCGACGTAGAGCGCACGTGCGTCCTCGTTCGCCAGTCCTGTGGGCTCCTGCAGGTCGGTGTAAAACGCTGCGCCGTATTGCCATTGATTGCGCTCGTCGAGCGAGCTCATCCGCGCGCCGGCGACGGCCGTCTTCGTGACGAGCCCGCTGATGTCCGTTTGCTCCAGGCGCGCGAACACCGAAGGCGACCAGCCGTTCGCAGCGGGCGGTTGCACAAACCGTAGCGACGCATTCTGCAGCTTGGATTCGAGGCGGGCGTCAACATACATCTGCAGCGCATGGTGGTTCACATCCACGTCGCGATAGCTGACATTGCCGCGAAACGCCGTGTCCGTAGAGAACCCGAGGCCGGCTTCAAGCTTCTTCGTCGGTGCTTCGATCACGGCAACATGAACGGGGGCGTCGGCAGCTTTCGCCGGATCTGCATCGATCGCCGCGTGCACGCTCGCGAAGTAGCCGGTGCCGTTCAGCCGACGCACGAACTGGTCGAGTTCCGCGATCGAGTAGCGATCGCCGGGCCGACGCGTCCGGTAGTTGCGAACGAGCTCGGGCGGGTAGCGCGACAATCCATCGATCTCGAGATCGCCGAGGTGAAAGACCGGTCCGCTCTCGATCGTGACCTGAACGTCAACGCTGTTGGCAGCCGGATCGACGAGCGCCTCGCTCGACAGCAGCTTCGCGGCCGCGAACCCGCTTCCCGCAAGCTGGTTGACGGCCTGCGTTTTCGCGCTGATCCAGGCCGGCTGCCGGAAAGGCGCCCCTTCCGCAAGCGGCCAGGCGCGCTTCACGTCCGCGATGGCCGTACGACCTGCGTCGTCCGTCGTGGCCGCCCCTTGGATGTCGATGCTTGCGCGCTCGACACGTGCTTGCGGTCCGGGCGTGACCGAAACCTTGACCTGCCAGGGCGTAGTGGTTCGGTCGACCGCCACGTTGACGTTCGCGGAAAAGAAACCTTCGGTCGCCGCCGCTTCCTTCGCTTGATCCGACGCCTGACGCACGAGCGCGTCGAAAAGGCTCGGGCTCATTTCCTCATAGCTCTGCCAGCGGATGAGGTCGACGCTCGTTTCGAGCACGTCCCGCACGGCCGCGGAGGCGTCGATGAC
Source organism: Pseudomonadota bacterium (assembly GCA_046733075.1). Taxonomy (GTDB): domain Bacteria; phylum Pseudomonadota; class Gammaproteobacteria; order Burkholderiales; family Casimicrobiaceae; genus VBCG01. The sequence goes on from JBKPOL010000096.1 coordinate 6,732, forward strand.
GACGCGGTAACGCAACCGCTGCTCGTCGGCAGCGGAAGGTGCGGCGGGGGAAGCGGAAGTGGAGGGTCGCGGGGCGTCAGCGAGCGCCGCGGCGCTCGCGATCAGCAGCGTCGACGCCAGCAGTACTCGTGCGCGTTTTGTCCGACGAGCGCGTCGCTCCGGAGGCGTCATCGGCCTTCGCCGTCGCCGTCGCCGTCGGCGTCGGCGGCGTGTCGTACGGAGCGAGGTTGTCCCACAGCGGCAACGGGTTCTGGGTGGCCCACGTCACGCCGATGGCCGTTCGTTCGAGCGTGATGCGCTTCGGTGCTTCGATCGGCGGCTGGTTGAGTGAAGTCGGGAAATTCCAATCGATCAGCTCGAAGGGTCTGTCTCCCCACAGTCCATCGGAAGCGCGGGAGTACGCGTAGTCGGCGCGGGCGTCGCGTAGCGCGCAGCCGGTAGACAGCGCGGCAGCCACGGTCCCAACCAGAATGATGCCAGCAAGATGTTTCACGGTGACTCCCGCAAGTTTTTCGAACCGGGGCGCGCCCGGTAAACGCACGGCGCGCGTCTGATCGCACCCTCAGTCTACTGGTCTATCCGCAACCACCTCCAGTGTCATCGCGACGCACGGCAATATGTCGGTGGCATGAATGCAACAGCCGGCTGGCGGAACGCCCCGAACAAACGTTCGTGTGCAGCACAAAACGCACTCTAACTGGGAATCAGGTTTCACAAACATGCTTAAAGCATTATTTTACCTAGCTTTTCCGGTTGTTGCTTTTTTTCAATAAGTCATTGTTATGAAATTGAAAAAGAGTTGACCCGTGCCGCCGCACGCCCGTATAGTTCGCCGAAGTGGTAAAAAGTGGGGCAAAGTGGGCGAAGCGGTCACACGGCGAGCCGTTACGCCGACTGGGAGCTGAGTGCTCACTTCGCGGCGCGGGAGGTCGGGACGGTGGCGGGTGGGAACGGCGGTGATCCGGACAACGGACTGGAAAGCGGCGAAACGCGCCGCGTACCGGTTTTCCGCGGCGTCTCCGAATTGGTGCTCGACGCCAAAGGTCGGGTCGCGATACCGGCCCGGCAGCGCGAAGGTCTCGCCTCCGGAAGCAAGGGCCACGTCGTCATCACTGCAGATCACGGCGGCTGCCTGCTCATCTACCCGCAGGCCACCTGGGAACCCATTCAGACGCAACTCATGGCGCTGTCGTCGTTCGACGACCGGATCCGAAGCATTCAACGCTTGCTCGTGGGTCACGCGGACGATGTCGAGCTCGACGCCGCGGGTCGAATCCTCGTACCCCCGGCGCTTCGTCGTTATGCCGGCCTCGACAGGCGTGTCGTCCTGGTGGGCCAGGGCCAGAAGCTCGAGTTGTGGGACGAAGCCAAGTGGCAGGCGCAGACCGCTCAGACGATCACCTTCCCCGGTGGGCTTCCGGCTGGTCTCGAAACCTTGAGTCTTTGATCGGTGCATGCAGAACGCGTGCGATGAACCGCATGTCCCCGTGCTACTCGAGGAATCGCTCGCGGCGCTCGCGATCAGTGAAGACGGCATCTACGTCGACGCGACGTTCGGGCGCGGCGGGCATGCACGCGCGATGCTCGCTGTGCTCGGCCCGCGCGGCAAGGTGGTTGCCGTCGACCGCGATCCGGCTGCGGCGTCCGTCGCGCAGTCGATCGACGACCGCCGGTTTTTGTTTCGGCGCGCGGTGTTCTCCGAGCTCCCGCACGTACTCGACGACATCGGCATCTCGCACGTCCACGGAGCGCTGCTCGACCTCGGCGTCTCGTCGCCACAGCTCAATGATGCCGCACGCGGATTTTCGTATCGCTTCGATGGTCCCCTCGACATGCGCATGGATCCTTCACGCGGCGAAAGCGCCGCGGATTTCCTGGAGCGCGCATCGATCGGCGAACTGGCGGAGGTGATCCGCAGCTATGGTGAAGAACGGTTTGCTAAATCGATTGCAAGAGCAATTGCGACGGCTCGCGAAATCCGGCCGATCGCCACGACACGCGAGCTCGCTGCCGTCGTTGCGCAAGCCATCGGCGCGCGCACGCGGGGTGATTGGCGTCAGGATCCGGCGGCGCGCACCTTCCAGGCCCTTCGGATTGCGGTGAACGGCGAGTTGCAGGAGCTATCCGTCGCGCTGCCCATGCTGACCGCACGCCTCGCCACCGAAGGTCGTCTTGCAGTGATCAGCTTTCATTCGCTGGAGGACCGGATCGTCAAGCGTTTTCTCGCGTTCGCGTCACGACCCTTCGGAGGTGACGCGCGACTTGCACGCATGCCGATTCGCGAAGCAGCGCTTCCCGGGGCGCCGCTTCGCGCGGTGGGACGCGCGATCAAGCCGTCCGATCCGGAAGTGACGCGCAATCCGCGCGCGCGAAGCGCGATATTGCGCGTCGCCGAGCGCACCGCCCATGCGCTTCCCGGCAATTGGCCGCGCGCCTTCGAAGGCGAAAGTCGATGACGCGCGTGAACATCGTGTTGCTGTGCATCCT
>JBKPOL010000097.1:0-5518 GCA_046733075.1 Pseudomonadota bacterium
ACGCTGGACTACGTCAACGACATCTTTACCGATTTTCACGAACTGCATGGGGACCGATCGTTCTCCGACGACCTGTCGATCGTCGGCGGGCTCGCCCGCTTCAACGGCCAGCCGTGCATGGTCATCGGCCACCAGAAGGGCCGCGACACCAAGGAAAAGATCTACCGCAACTTCGGCATGCCGCGTCCGGAGGGCTATCGCAAGGCACTGCGGCTCATGAAGCTCGCCGAGAAGTTCGGTCTTCCACTTTTCACGTTCGTCGACACGCCGGGCGCCTATCCGGGCATTGGCGCGGAGGAGCGCGGACAGTCCGAGGCGATCGGTCGCAGTTTGTACGAGATGGCCGGGTTGCGCGTGCCGATTCTCGTCAGCGTCATCGGCGAAGGCGGATCCGGCGGAGCGCTCGCGATCGCTGTGGGCGACATCACGCTGATGCTCCAGTACGCGACTTATTCGGTCATCTCGCCCGAAGGATGTGCGTCCATCCTCTGGAAATCGGCCGATCATGCCGCGGAGGCTGCGGAAACGCTGGGCATCACCGCGGGCCGGCTGAAGCAGCTCGGCCTCATCGACAAGGTCGTGAACGAACCGCTCGGCGGCGCGCACCGCGACCACGCTGCAATGATGGTGACGCTCAAGAAAGCGCTCACCGAGGCGCTGCGTCAGTTGCAGGAGCAGTCGATCGAAGCACTGCTTGAAGCGCGAGAAGACAAGATCCTTGCTTATGGTCGCTACAAGGAGATCAGCGCGGGATAACCGGGCGTCGGCTGATGAAGCTCGATGCGCGAAGCGCCGTGGATGATCGAGCGCCTGGTTCTCGCGCGACGGCTGCATCGAACGACGTGCGCGCCGCGGTCGACGCATCGCTTGCCGAGGCGTTACCGGGCGGCGGACGCATCGCCGTCGCACTGTCGGGCGGTCGCGATTCGATCACGCTGCTGGACGCCACGCTGCGCACCGCCGATCCGCTGCGCTACCAGGTGCTCGCGTTGCACGTCGATCACGGATTGTCGACGCGTTCAGCTACGTGGGCCGACTTCTGCCGCCATTTCTGTGCGGCACACAACGTAGCCTGTCATGTGCAACGGATCGATGTGAAGCGCATTCCGCGCGGCAGCCTCGAGGCCGCCGCGCGCGCGGCCCGCTACGCCGCGCTGGACGGGATGGCCCGCGCGAACGGGGCAAAGGCCGTGCTCCTCGCGCACCACGCCGACGACCAGGCGGAGACGACACTGCTGCAACTGATGCGCGGCGCCGGTCCCCGCGGACTCGCGGCGATGCCTCCAAAGCGGTTCGACGGTCGCCTCTGGTGGCTCCGTCCCTTGCTCTCTCTGCCGCGCGCCCGCATCGACACGTACGCGGCCCTGTCCGGCCTGCGCTACGTCGATGACGAATCGAACGGCGACGGTCGCTATCGCCGCAACGCGCTCCGCAATTCCGTCGTCCCGGCGTTGCGCGACGTGGCGCCCGGATATCCGGCAACGCTCCTCCGTGCGGCCGAGTTGCAGGCGGAGGCCGCGACGCTGCTCGATGACCTCGCGGCTATGGACGCGCTGGAGGCGTCGGCGGGTGACACCCTCGACGCCGCCGCGTTCGCGCGGCTTTCCCCGGCACGTGCTTGCAACCTCCTGCGCTGGTTCCTGCGCCGCCAGGGGCTGCCAGCGCCTTCGCGCAGCCGGCTGCTGGAAATGGTGACGCAACTCGCGCACGCGGGCCTGGACGCGCGGGTGGACATTGAACACGCGGGGCGCAGACTCGGATTGCATCGGGGACGGATCGTCGTTCACCGCGCCGCCTGCGACGCGTTCGTCCACGAGTGGACCGGCACGGATGCGATCGAGTTACCCCATGGAACGCTGCACCTCCGGCGCACGCATGGCGCGGGGATCGCAATGCGACATTTTGCCGCATCGCGCGTCACCATTCGCAGTGGCATCCGCGGTGAACGGCTGCAGTTGCCGGGTCGGGCCCAACGGCGCCGGGTTGCCGACATGCTGCGCGAGGCGAATGTGCCCTGCTGGGAACGCCAGGCGCTGCCGCGGATCTACTGCAATGAAGCGCTCGCCGCGGTCGCGCCCATTGGGATCGACGTGGCGTTCGCTGCCGGGCCCGTCGAGGCCGCCTTCACGCTGCACTGGGATCCGACGCGCGACTTGCACGACCGGGAGTAGCCGTGCCGTTACCGGGCGCCGGGACCGGAGGACGCAGCCGGAACGCCGTTGCCCTTTGGCGCACCCCTCGTGGCATCATATGGACAGCGGTCCCGCGCTCTCATGCCGTGGGCCGACTCAAATAATGGCAATTGCGCCGACGCGCGCTGAAGCACGCGCAACGCGTATTTCTTGGAGGATCGCATGAAGATACTGACCGCTCTCACGGCCGCCTGCGCAGCGCTCGCGCTCGCGGCAACGACCGCGCTCGCGCAGCAGCCCATCGTCATCAAGTTCAGCCACGTCGTCGCCGTCAACACCCCGAAGGGCAAGGGTGCCGAGCAGTTCAAGAAGCTCGCCGAAGAGCGCACCGGCGGCAAGGTGAAGGTCGAGGTGTACCCGAACAGCTCGCTCTTCAAGGACGGCGAAGAAATGGAGGCGCTGCAGCTCGGCTCGGTGCAGATGCTCGCACCCTCAGTGTCGAAGTTCGGCCCGCTCGGCGCACGCGAATTCGAGGTCTTCGACGTTCCCTACGTGTTCGACAACTACGACGAACTGCACAAGGTCACCGAGGGCGCCGTCGGAAAGGCGTTGTTCAAGAAGCTGGAATCCAAGGGGATCACGGGGCTCGCCTACTGGGACAACGGCTTCAAGGACATGAGCGCCAACAAGCCGCTCCGCAAGCCCGAGGACATGAAGGGCCTGAAGATGCGGATCCAGTCGTCGAAGGTGCTTGGCGACGAAATGAAGGCGCTGGGCGCGCTGCCCCAGGTCATGGCGTTTTCCGAGGTGTACCAGGCAATGCAGACGGGCGTCGTCGACGGGTCCGAGAATCCGCCGTCGAACTTCTACACGCAGAAGATGCACGAGGTGCAGAAGTACCTGACGCTGACCGATCATGGCGTCATCGAATACGCGGTCATCGTCAACAAGAAGTTCTGGGACGGGCTGCCAAGCGACATCCGCACCACGCTGGAAGGGGCGATGAAGGACGCGACCAAGTTCGCGAACGACATCGCGAAGAAGGAGAACGAAGACGCGCTCGCCGCCGTGAAGGCGTCGGGCAAGACCGAGGTGATCGCGCTGTCCGCTGCCGAGAAGAACGCCTGGAAGAAGGCGCTCCTGCCCGTCCACAAGGAGAACGAGTCGCGTGTCGGCAAGGAAACGCTCGCGGACGTGTACAAGGCGACGGGCTTCACGCCATGACGCTCCGGCCCATCCCACCGGGTTTCTGCCTTGCGCCTCGGCGCTTGAGCAAGTGATCGCCGCCACCGCCGCCCGTCCGCAGCGGCGGTGGCGTTGACGGAAGGGCCGATGAGGCCTTGGCGCAGGAGCGCGCTCGGATGCTGAAGCTGCTCGATCACCTGGAGGAATGGCTGATCGCGTTCCTGATGGGCGCCGCGACCCTGCTGATCTTCGTCGCGGTCGCGCATCGGTACGCCGCCGGCCTGTCTATACCCGGGATTCAGGACGCGCTCGTCCGGATCGATCTCTCGTGGGCGCAGGAACTCTGCATCTACATGTTCGTGTGGATGGCGAAGTTCGGCGCGGCGTACGGCGTGCGCACCGGCATTCACGTCGGCGTCGACGTCATGATCAACCGGCTGCCACCCGACACGCGGAAGCTCTACGTGCTGTTCGGCCTGCTCGCCGGCGCGCTCTTCACCGGCATCGTCGGCACGCTGGGTGCCTCGTTCGTATGGGACATCGGCCATACTGATTCGGTATCGCCGGACCTCGAGCTTCCGAAGTGGCTCGTCTACCTGTGCATTCCGCTCGGGTCGTACCTGATGTGCTTCCGGTTCCTGCAGGTCGCCTACGTGTTCCTGCGCACGGGCGATCTGCCGCGGCACGACGTCGCGCACGTCGAGGGTCTGGCGGAGGCCGTCGAAGCCGTGCCCGATCTGCATCCCGCCGCCACGACGGGCCGACAACGATGAGCGGCGTCGCCGCCTGCGTGCCATGAGCGTTGCCGCGCCGACCATTGCTCCGCCGAGCGGACCGCGCTGGCCCGCGCTGTTGCCGATCCTGATCATCGGGATCCCGGTGGCCATCAAACTTGCCGGGGTTGCACTCCCGAACGCCTGGATCATCTTCGCGCTGCTGATCGGGCTGATGCTGACCGGGATGCCCGTCTCGATTTCGCTCGGCCTGACGGTCCTCGTCTATCTGTTCACGATGACGACCGTGCCGATCGAGTCGGTCGCGCTCAAGCTTTTCACCGGCATCGAGAAGTTCGAGATCATGGCGATCCCGTTCTTCATCCTCGCGGGCAACTTTCTCACGCACGGCGGCGTCGCGCGGCGGATGATCGTCTTCGCGTCGTCGATGGTCGGGCACTGGCATGGCGGGCTCGGACTCGCGGGCGTCATGGCGTGCGCGTTGTTTGCCGCCGTGTCCGGCTCGTCGCCCGCGACCGTCGTCGCCATCGGCTCGATCATCCTGCCCGCGATGATCAAACAGGGTTTCCCGGCGCGGTTCGGCGCCGGTGTGATCACCACGTCGGGTGCGCTCGGCATCCTGATCCCACCGTCGATCGTGATGGTCATGTATGCCGTGGCGACCAACACCTCGGTCGGCCAGCTGTTCATCGCAGGCATCATCCCGGGCCTGGTCCTGGCCACGATGCTGGGACTGACGACGTGGTGGCGCGCGCGCAAGAACAATTACCCGCGGCAACCGACCGCGACGTGGCGCGAGCGGTTGCGCGCCTTTCGCGAGAGCGCGTGGGGACTGCTGCTGATCGTCGTCGTCATCGGCGGCATCTACACGGGCATCTTCACGCCGACGGAAGCGGCCGCGATGAGCGCCGTCTACGCGTTCTTCGTCGCGGTGTTCGTGTACAAGGACATGCCGCTGTCGAAGGTGCCGAAGGTCCTGCTCGACTCGGCGAACATGAGCGCGATGCTGCTGTACATCATCACCAACGCGGTGATGTTCAGCTACCTGATGACGTCGGAGAACATCCCGCAGGCGATGGCCGCCTGGATGCTCGACAAGGGCCTCGGTGTCGTCGCGTTCCTGCTCGTGGTCAACGTGCTGCTGCTGCTCGCCGGCAACGTGATGGAGCCGTCGTCGATCGTGCTGATCTTCGCGCCGATCCTGTTCCCGGTCGCGATCAAGCTCGGCATCGACCCGGTCCACTTCGGCATCATGATGGTGGTCAACATGGAGGTGGGGATGTGCCATCCCCCGGTCGGCCTCAACCTCTATGTCGCGTCCGGCATCACCAAGATGGGCATCACCGAGCTCACGGTCGCGGTCTGGCCGGGGCTGGTGACGCTGCTCGTGTTCCTCGTGATCATTACGTACTGGCCCGATCTTTCACTTTGGCTGCCGCGCGTGCTCGGCATGATTAAGTAACGGGA
>JBKPOL010000098.1:0-3855 GCA_046733075.1 Pseudomonadota bacterium
GTTCATCGCGAACCGCGGGTGAGGAAACCGTCAATCGTTGATGAATGCGCTGCTGGAAGGCCCGCTTGCTCCACACGCGCCGTGACTTGATCAAGACGCCTGTTCGGGCGCATCGCGCGTCTCGGCCACCGTTTCAGTTGCGGCAGGTCGTGCACGCGATTCCATGCGTCGAACGACTTCGCCCGCAAGCGCGAGATACGCGAGCGCGCCTTTCGACTTCACCTCGAGCTTGAGTGCTGGGACGCCGTGAGACGGCGCTTCCGCGAGCCGGATGTTGCGCGGAATCACCGTGCGGTAGAGGCGCTCGCCGAAATGACGTTCGAGCTCGGCGGCGACGTTCAGCGCGAGCGTGTTGCGCGGGTCGTACATCGTGCGCAGCAATCCCTCGATCTCGAGTCTCGGATTGAGATGCGCGCGGACTTTCTTCACGGTTTGCACGAGGTCGGACAGCCCTTCGAGCGCGTAGTACTCGCATTGCATCGGGATCAGCACGGAATCGGCGGCGCACAAGCCGTTCAGCGTCAGCAGCGACAACGACGGCGGACAGTCCAGAAAAATGAAATCGTATTCGGTCGCGATCGTATCGATCGCTGCGCGCATCTGCCGAATCGCTTCGGCAAGCGCGTCCTTGAGTCGCGTTTCGCGTTCCGGCAGGTCCACGAGCTCGATTTCCGCGCCTGCGAGTTCACGATTGGCGGGAATGAGATCGAAGCCGCACGTTTCGGAATGCACACGGACAGCGGCGATATCGACTTCGCCGAGCAGGACGTGATAGACGGTTCGCTTGCTGGCGCGCTTGTCGATGCCCGAACCGGTCGTCGCGTTGCCCTGCGGATCCAGGTCGATCACCAGCACGCGGCGCTTCATCGCGACGAGACTCGCACCGAGGTTGACGGTCGTCGTGGTCTTGCCCACGCCGCCCTTCTGATTTGCGACAGCGATGATGCGCGTCATGGCAGCTTTCCGTTCCGTTCGGCGCTCATCGCCGTCATTGCTTCCACCGCTTCGGCCGTTTCCGGATCGCGACGCGAAACGGTGAGCACGTGCCAGTTCTCGTGCAAGACTGAGCAGTCACTGTTTGCTGCCCGCATTCACGCGCATGACGATCAGGTGTCGTTCCGCAGCGAGTCCCGGCACGTGCAACCTGGGTGTACGCAGGACCATGACATTCGTGGGAAGCGCCGCAATCTCGTCGTTCGGCAGCGCACCTTTCATCGCGAGGAGCAAGCCGTCGTGCGCGACGTGCGGTGCGGCGAGCCTCGCGAACGTCGAAAGATCCGAGAATGCTCGCGAGATCACCACGTCGAACGACTCGCGTTGCGGCAGGTCCTCGATCCGCGATGCGATCGCTCGCACGTTCGACAGCTGGAGCTCGATCGCGGCCTGCGTGAGAAATGCAACCTTCTTGCGGTTGGAGTCGAGCAGCGTCATGTGCAGCTCAGGTCTCGCGATCGCGATGGGAATGCCGGGTACACCACCGCCAGAACCGACGTCAAGCACGCGAGAGTTGAGCTCGTGCGGAAGATACGGAAGCACGGCAAGCGCGTCGTTCACGTGCTGCACGTCCATCTGTGCGCGATCGCGGATCGCGGTCAAGTTGTAGACAAGATTCCACTTAGCGAGGAGATCGAGATACGCCGACAGACGGCCACGTGTGTTCGCGGAAATCCCGTCGCCGTCGACGCTTCCTGCATTCGCCCCCGCGTAAGCTGCCGCGGCACTTCGGCGTGGTGTCATGCGGGATGTTTCTCCGCGGCACTGCGGGGCGCGCTTACTGCGCGCTTCAGATGGACTAGCAGCAGGGAAATTGCAGCAGGCGTGATGCCCGAGAGCCGCGCAGCCTGGCCAAGGGTTTCGGGCCGCTGCGCGTTCAATCGCTGCTGCACTTCGATTGAGAGCCCGCGGACGCTCGCGTAATCGAGATCATCGGGCAGCCGGAGCACCTCGTGGTCGCGCTGGCGCGCAACTTCGAACTGCTGGCGCTCGATGTAGCCCGCGTACTTGGTCGCGATCTCCACCTGTTCGCCGATGCGTTCGTCGTCGACGGGCACTCCCGCGCCTTCGAGCTCGTGCAGGCTGCGATATGTGACCCCTGGTCGCCGCAGCAACTCGGAGAGCGCTCGGTCGCGCTCGATGGGTTGGCCAAGCACGCGCTGCGCCGTTTCCGGGGCCACGATGTGAGGACTCACACACGTTGATTTTAGGCGCTCGTTTTCCCGATCGATCGCATCGCGTTTCCGGCAGAACGCGTCCCAGCGCGAGTCGTCCACAACCCGGAAGCGCCTGCCCTGCTCGGTCAGACGTAGATCCGCGTTGTCCTCACGAAGCTGCAGCCGGTATTCGGCGCGCGACGTGAACATGCGGTAAGGCTCTGAAACCCCACGAGTGATAAGGTCGTCGATCAAAACGCCAATATAAGCCTCGTCTCGCCGCGGACACCATCCCTCGTCGCCGTTCACATATCGAGCCGCGTTGATGCCCGCGAGTATTCCTTGCGATGCCGCCTCTTCGTACCCGGTCGTGCCGTTGATCTGGCCAGCGAAAAACAGTCCCGCAATCGACTTCGTTTCCAGGGTCGAGCGTAGAGCTTGGGGGTCGAAGTAGTCGTATTCGATCGAATAGCCGGGTCGAAGGATGTGCGCGTTCGCGCACCCGGGCAACGACTGAACGAGCGCAAGCTGCACGTCGAACGGCAACGACGTCGAAATCCCGTTCGGGTAGATCTCCGAAGTCTGGAGTCCTTCCGGCTCCAGGAAGATCTGATGGCTGTGCCGATCGGGGAACCGCACCACCTTGTCCTCGATCGACGGGCAGTAACGCGGCCCGACGCCCTTGATCGCGCCGGTGAAGAGCGGCGAACGGTCGAGGCCCGCGCGAATGACTTCGTGCGTGCCCTCATTCGTGTGGGTGATCCAGCACGGCACCTGCCGAGGATGCATTGCCCGCTCGCCAAGAAACGAGAAGACGGGCGCCGGATCATCGCCAGGTTGCACCGCCAGCGAAGCGAAATCGATCGTGCGGCCGTCAAGGCGCGGGGGGGTGCCCGTTTTCAGCCGGCCGACCGGCAACGCGAGCTCGCGAAGACGCAGACCGAGTCTTTTGGCTGAAGGCTCGCCGGCGCGGCCCGCTTCGTAGTTCTCGAGGCCCACGTGAATCAGGCCGGAAAGGAACGTTCCAGTCGTCAGCACAACGGCGTCGCTCTCGAACTCGAGCCCGATTTGAGTCACTACACCGCGTACGCGGTCACCTTCAAGAAGCAGATCCTCGACCGGCTGCTGGAACAGCGTCAGGTTCGGCGCGCATTCGAGCCGCCGGCGAATCGCCGCTTTGTAGAGCACGCGGTCGGCTTGCGCACGCGTGGCGCGTACTGCGGGGCCCTTGCTCCCGTTCAACGTGCGGAACTGGATGCCGGCCTCGTCAGTGGCGATCGCCATCACGCCGCCGAGCGCGTCCACCTCCTTCACGAGGTGGCCCTTCCCGATACCCCCGATCGAGGGGTTGCAGGACATCTGCCCTAGCGTCTCGATGCTATGGGTCAGAAGCAGCGTTTTACGCCCGATCCGGGCGCACGCCAACGCGGCCTCGGTCCCGGCGTGGCCGCCGCCAACGACGATTACCTCGAAATGGGTGGGGTAGCGCAAGAGTCCCGAGGCTGGAATGGGCTAATAATGACAATGCCATGATTGTACTACACGAGCTAGACAATCCGCGGTACGGCCGGGCTGTTGATGGCGTTTCACGTGGAACACCCGAAGCGGCGGCATGGCCGGCCGTGCTGGGCTGCGTTGCTCGCCTCACGCTCTTGTACCCAGTTTTTTAAGAGACAGAATCCCCGCTTTGGAGCCGCGCTTCAAC